>JBAPPP010000273.1:0-6980 GCA_049280175.1 Rhodanobacter sp. | reverse complement strand
GAATTGCCTCGGTGGGAAGTGCCGCTTCGATGAATGACGTCGCGGTCGAGCTCGTCAGGTTTTCGAGGCCCACCGGAATCTTCGAGAACCCCAGGCGGAATGCGCCGATGTCCTGTTTCAAGAGGGCGGCGCTTTGAATTCTCGCGTAGACATCCTGCCACGCATGCGACTCGAAGTCATAGGTCATCGTGAAATCAAAGACGCCACTCTTGCGTGCATAGATGCCTAGCTGCTTGCGCCGGAATGTATTTGAATCAGCAAAGGTGCCGTCGTCATGGCTGAAGTTATCGGAGTCATATTGATAACTTAAATTCATCCCGAATGTCGTGCCGTCACCAAACGCGCAGGTCGCTGGAAGCTGGCACGCCATGGCATCGGTGGACGGACTATCTGCGGCGATCGACACGGCGGGCATGCAAGAAAGAGCCATGGCCGCCAATGCGGTTCGGGCACGCCCCGTAAGGTGCGCGCCCGTGTCGATGAAGAAAGCCCGCATCGGTGCATCCATTTCAAACCCGCATTGAAACGACTTCCAATGGGTGATGCCGGTTAACGAAGCGCACCTGGCATGCGTAGACAGGGGAGGCCGAATGGCTCTTTGCTGCTTGGACTCATTGAGCCGCAGGAGTGACCGCCACTGCCACGGCGTCGGTAAAGGTGGCGCGGATAACCTGCCCAACCTTCAGCTTGACGAGCTCCGCACGCATGTCAGGGTCCTTCACCTGGAACACTTCATGATGGCCTTTTGGCCCGACCATGGTCACGGTGTAGTGCTTCTTGTCGATCGCCACGATCTTCGCCGTCACGTAGTTCCGTTGCACACCCATCGCCGCAGGCTTGTCACCGAGCGGCGCCCGTGCCACCGACGTGGCGCTCGCCGTGCTCAGATCTTCAGCGGCCCGCAGCTCGAGCAGGACTGAGTGCGTGATATCAACATCGATCATGTCCCCAGCTTTGACCTGGCCGAAATTTCTGACGTCAGCCGAGACCTTGAAGGTCTGCTCATTACCATCCGGTCCGCGTACCGTCACCGTGCGTGCCGCCTGATCGAGTGCGATGACCTGGCCTTCGATTTCGACGTGACTGGTGCTGCTGACCTGGGCGAATACAGGTTGGCTGAGCAGCATGGCCACAGCGAGACAGCCGGCTGCGCCTGACGCGGCAAATTTCGAGGTGGTCCGAAGACCTGTACGGGCAGGATTTGATGAACGTGGGGGAGAGATGCTCATGAGATTGACTGCCTTGCGTGAAAGGTAATGAAATAGTCACGCGTGGCAAGGCTTATCGGTAGCGAACAATTACCTAGGCGCCGCGAGTACTTTTGCTGGCGGACTCCCAATAAGCCTGTAACAGCGGTCCAGGGACCTTTCGGCACTCCGTCCGGCATCGCGGTCGGTTCCACAGCAACCTACCGCATTTTTACGGTAGTGGGGCTTGTAGATTTGCGGTTTCCCCCGATGCCAATTTTCAGCACGATGCTTTGACCCGTGTCTTACCTCGATGGAGAGCTACTCATGGTCAGTCGTTCCCGTTCGTGGCTGATGGCTCCTGGTTGGCAGACCCTGTGGAGAAAAGCTGTCTTTCTGGTGCTGATGGCTTTTGTTTTCGCTGCGGCGCAGGCACAAGATGTCGCTGCGAAGCCCTGGCCGCGCAGCTTCGATATCGATGGCTTGCACATGACCCTGCATCAGCCGCAGCTCGACAGCTGGGATGGAAATCGGCTGAAGGGACGCATCGCGGTGGCGGTGAAGACCGGCGAGAAAAGAGATGCCGACGGCAAACAGCACGACACGCTCGACTACGGCGTGCTGTGGTTCACCGCACGCACAGAAACCGACAAGGTGCGCCGTCAGGTCACGCTGTCCGCCATCACGGCGGATAAGGTCAGCTTTCCCACTGACGCTGCAAATCAGCCACGTTATCTCGGCGCCTTGACCAAGATCGCCGCGCGCGGCGGACAGGTGATTGGCCTGGACCAGCTGGAGGCGTCGTTGGCCATCGCGCGCGAAGCACGCAGCGAGCACGACGTCGCGCTGCGCAACGATCCGCCGGACATCGTCTTTTCGTTTCAGCCGTCGCTGCTGGTATTGATTGACGGGAGCCCCGTGCTGAAGCCGTCGGGCGGCGCCGGCGTACAGCGTGTCATCAATACCCGCTCGTTGCTTCTGACAAAGGATGGTCGTTACTACGTGGCGTTCGCCAATCGTTGGGCAAGCGCACCGGCCATCGATGGCCCATGGACGCTGAGTGCTTCCGTACCGGCCGGATTGGATGCGCTGAAGGCTGCCGCGGTGAAGGCAGGGTCAGCCGATGTCATGACGGAACCGGCGCCAGCGCTGAAGAAGGCGCTCGACAGCGGGATCGCGCCGAATATCGTGGTCAGCAGCAGGCCGGCCGAGCTGATCATGGTGGAAGGGGATCCCGTGTTCGTGGATATCCCGGGCACGCAGCTCGCCTTCGTGGCGAATACCGGCTCAGATGTCTTTATCGACAAGGCGCATGATCAGACTTGGTATGTGCTGATCTCCGGACGCTGGTTCAGCGCGCCCTCGAGCAAGGGCCCTTGGCAATTCGTGGACGGGCACAAGTTGCCGGCGGATTTTGCGGCTATCCCTTCGGACAGTCCCAAGAGCGCGGTGCTCGCATCCGTTCCCGGGACACCCGAAGCGCGCGAATCGCTGATCGCCAATTCGGTGCCGCAGACGGCAACCGTTGATCGCAGCAAGCCCAGCCTGCACCTGAGCTATGACGGCTCGCCGCAATTCAAGCCCATCGACGGAACATCCCTGCAATACGCATGGAACACGGCCGACCCGGTGATCCGGGTCAGCACCAGCAGCTTTTTCGCGGTACAGAATGGCATCTGGTTCAGCGCCAGCTCGCCGACGGGGCCCTGGTCGGTCGCACTCGAAGTACCTGCTGAGATCTACGCCATCCCGGCAACCTCACCGCTGCACTACGTGACCTACGTGTATGTCTACGGCCACGATGGCAACACGGTCTACGTGGGTTACACGCCTGGTTACTACGGCACCGTGGTCAGCGGCGGCACGGTGGTTTACGGCACCGGCTATGCCTGCGATGCGTGGGTGGGCAATGTCTGGTACGGCTGTCCGGCAACGTATGGTTTTGGGGTCGCCTTTGGATGGGATGCCTATGCTGGCTGGAGCTTTGGCTTCGCATGGGGCGCGGCGTGGGCCTCGGCCTGGTACGGCCCCTGGTGGGGGCCATGGGGTTACTACCCGGGCTACTACCCCGGCTACTGGGGAGGAGGCATTGCCGCTGCGAATGTCTACGGACGCTGGGGCAACAGCGTCGTGCGCGGCGCAGGTGCCGAATGGGCCAACCCCTGGACCGGCAACTATGGCCGCGCCGCGCGTGGCGGCTACGTCAACCAAGTTACCGGCGGCCGCGGTGCCGGCTACGCCGGCTGGAACACCAACGCCTATACCGGCACGACCACGGCAAGGGCGGGTGGCGTGCGCTACAACCCGCAGACCGGCCGCGTGGTGGCTGGTCAAGGTGGGATCGCCACCAACCCCTATACCGGGAACAGTGCAGCGGGCGGCTCGCGCACTGTGGTCAACACGCAGAATGGACGCGTCACCAACGAGACGGGTGTGGCCGGGCGCGACAGCAATGGCGCCGGCGCCGCGGGCGCGTTCAACAGCAACGGCGCGCAAGGTAACGCGCACGGGGCGGGCTACGTGAACTACGACAAAAGCACCGGCACCATAAACCATGGTGGCGTGGTGAACATCAACGATCAGATCTACGCCGGCAAAGACGGCAACGTGTATCACTACCAGCCCGGACAAGGATGGCAACCAGCGGGCTTCGCAACCCACGGCAACGCCGCGCCCGCGGATTCTGCCGATATCGATCGCGATCGCATGGCACGCGATCGTGGTGCCGACATGGACAATATGCGCCAGAACAATGCCGGCGCGTCTTCGCAATTTGACCGCAGCAATTACGACAATCACTTTCAGGGTCACATGGGCGGCCAGCGGCAACCCGCCGGCGGTGGTCGTTTCGGAGGCGGCGGCGGCTTCCGCCGGCACTGAAGATCTTGCCGGTATGCCCGGCAGGCAGCTGACCCGGGACGCTGATGAAAACGTGCAATCAGGGACTCGATTTCGATTTATGAATCAGCCCACGCGTATCGCTCAGCGGCTCTGAAATCCAGCCGCGCTTGCCAATGTTCTTGCCGCTCGCAATGACGACGTTTTGCCAGCCTGCATTTTTCGGATCCTTGACTTCGGTGACTTGAACCTCGGTATTGATGTCCAGATAAAAGCTGTCGCTTGCTTTCGGCTTCGCAGGATCAAGCACGACCCGCGTCTGCTTCGTCGTGAACTTCACATCGACCGTTGGCAGGTGCTCGGTCGCTTCTTTACCGGAAGTCATTGAAGCATCCCAGAGACCGGCTATCTTCTTGAACAGCGTCCCGCCCGGCAGCGGTGACGTTGTCGCCGTCATTTCAATCTTCTTTGGCGGCTTTTTTTCGGCACGCGTCCACCCCCACTGAACTGCGCCGTAGAATGCACCCGCCTGTTTTCCTTTGGTCGCGACCGCAGAAGTAGTTGCCGTCATTTCTGCGGAATCGCTGTCCCAGATCTTGAACCCAGGGGTATCGATCATCTCGGCATCACCGGTCGTTTCGGTCTTCTTATCCGAAAAGTGCGCCCCCGGTTGTTGCGTGACGAAGGGGCTTTTCTCGGTACGGAAGCTATCGATGTGCAAACCTTCGCCAATGTCGCCAACCGGAATGGATCGCGACTCTTCGGTGTTGCCTATGAAGAACGGCTGATTGTTGCGAAACGTTGTTATGGCCTGAACAAAGGCAATCTCCTGGGCGTCGACTACCTTTTTGTCCGGCGAAAACTTCAAGTGCAGCATGGCGCCGGGCCGCACGGTCTTCTCTTTCCGGTCAGTGTCGGGCCTTGTCTCCTCCGCTCCTTCCTCGAAGGTCTCCTTGTAACCTTTCTCGCCGACATCAAAATCGCCGCCCCACGTTTGAATCGGTGCTCGTCGAAGTGCATCGCTGGCGTCGCGCGAGACCGTGGGTGGCGTATTCAATCCCTGGTTTGATAGTGCCTGCCAGGCCGCGTGATCCGCTTGCTGCTCGGTTCGATCATCGACACGGCCGACGTTTCTAACGTCACGTGAGCCACCTTGCTGCTGCATCGTGTGGGCGAGCTCATGCGCCAGCAAGGATTGCCCAGCTACGCACGTCGGATGAAACTGACCCTGGTTGAACACGATGTCATTGCCGACGGTATACGCGCGCGCTTGTAGTGATTGAGCAGTACTCGACGCAGATGCATCGGTGTGAACTCTCACCTTACTAAAGTCCCAGCCGAATCGCGGCTCCATGAATGCTCGCGTCGATGCGTCAAGCGGCTTCGATGATGAATTGACACCGGTCTTCACCGCGGTTGACACGGCAGTCGAGCCTTGAAGTCGCGACGAATCGGTCGCCGCCGAGCGGCTCGCGCGGGCGGGTCGAACCACGCTTCGCGCATCGTTCGACACCCGCGGACCCGACGGGCCTCGTCGCGCAGAACAATAAAATCGCATTGGCGCCTCCGAACGTGAAAGGCACACTTTGCAGTATCGAGAGCCTGGCGGCCGGAGTCAATCTGGAGCTCGATGCCGAAGAATGGTGCCGAAAATGCAGCGCATCGCGACTTGCCAGCGTGCCCGAAGACATGCGTGGCCAGCCGCTCACCACGGGCCAATTCCTGCGCTTTATGTCTTTGCTGGTCAAGGCCAATGTAGCGCTCAAGCAACGAGTCGCTCAGCTTGAGCAGCAGGCCGACGCGCAAGGAGGCAGCTGTGGATGAGCTAGCAGCCACACGCCGACATGCCGAGCGCCAGCGGCCGGAAGCATCGGCCACACAGGATCAGTTCGTCGACCGGGGGAAGCGCGTGTCGGTGGAGTTCAACGCTTTGCGCGGTGAGGTATGCGGGCGGCGCGTGGGCGCGGGGCAGCAGCAGGAAAGGGCGAGCCTGGTGCAATAAGTGCAGGCGCGGCGGTAGATCACCGTTTGCACTTACCGTGCACTTACAATGAAAAAGGCCACCCTTGCGAGGCAGCCTAAGTCGTTGAATTTAGTGGTGGGCGGTACAAGGATCGAACTTGTGACACCTGCCGTGTGAAGGCAGTGCTCTACCGCTGAGCTAACCGCCCGCCGAGAACGCGAGATTTTAGGGGGAGTTACGTGGCGGGTCAATGGCTGCGTCCGGTGGACCGCCCTGACCACGCCTATTGGCCCGCTGTAGCCGGGCTTGGCGGCGATGCGTGCTGGGGGTTGTAAACTCGCCGCTCTTCAAATGCCAAAGCGCCCGACCATGGACTTTCTCAGCACTGAATTTGCCCACATCCTGCATGCGTTGCAGCATTTTGAGCTGACGCCATGGAAGATCGTCGGCCTGCTTGGCTCGGTGATGTTCACCAGCCGCTGGTTCGTGCAGCTGTATTACACGCGCAAACACAAGCGGGTGGTAATGCCGCTGTCGTTCTGGTGGCTGTCCGTGGTGGGTAGCGCGCTACTGCTGGGATATTTCACCGTCGGCAAGAACGATTCGGTGGGCATCATCTCGAATTTCTTCCCGGCGTTCGTCTCTGTCTACAACTTGATTGTGCATTTGCGCCATCACAAGAACAGCGTGACTGGCGACGCGATTTCGTAATCGCTACATCGTAGGAGCGCACCCTGTGCGCGATGCCCTTGTGGGAGCGACTTCAGTCGCGATGCTCTGCTGCTGTTTTGCTGTTTTGGTTGCATTAGAGCTTTAAGAGCGTTTCGTCCTCCTACGGAGGGCGAGTCACTTTTCTCTTGGCTACTGTTTAGACCGGAGACATAGGTAACAGGTGTGCCAAGACATGGGTTACACCTCGGCATAGGTTCATCGCCTGGTCGAGGTGCCATTTCATGCCCTGGAAGGAAACCACATCCATGTCCCTGCGTAAT
>JBAPPP010000272.1:0-8106 GCA_049280175.1 Rhodanobacter sp. | reverse complement strand
CATTAGCCGCTCGAGCAGCGATGCTGGCGGCGATGCCATCGGTGTATCGCCGGCCAGCGCCTCCATCATGCCATTGAGCAAGTCCAGCGCTTCAAGTAGTGCGTCCATCTGCGCAGGGCCCAGCACCAACGTCGCCTTGCGCGCCTCGTTGAGCAATTCCTCAGCGCAATGGCATAACTGCACCATCGGCTCGATGGATAAAAAGCCCGCGCCACCCTTGACCGTGTGGAAAACCCGAAACACCGCGTTCAACAGCTCGCGATCCAGCGGCGATGTTTCCAGCTGGATCAGCTGTTCGCCCAGCCGCGACACCAATTCGCCGGCCTCGACCAGGAAATCGTCGCGTAATTCGCTGTCCAGAGAAGGATCCATCAGCATGTGTCCATTCGCCCCGCGACTAGAATCCAAACTCGCTGAGCAAACGATCGGCCTCGTCCTGACTCGACACCTTGGCTACCGCTATCGGCGCCTCGCCGCTGGCCAGTGCGCCGGTCAGGCGTACCAGCTCGAGCAGGGATGTTTCGACGCTCTCGATGAAGCCGACCACTTTCTTGATGCGCTGACCAGAGAGGTCCTGCCACGATTGCGCCATGACCATGTCGTCGAGACCATCGCAGCAGCGCTCGGCAAATACCTGCGCCTGACGCGCGAGCACAGTGGCCGAATCCGTCTTGCTGTCATTGAAATCGAGCACTTCGGCGGCATTGCGCGACAAGGCGTCTGCCTCTGGACGCATGCGTTCGGCAAAGTCCAGGCTGCGATGGGCTGCCTTGGCGCTCATGTCCAGCACTTCGACCAGGTGCTTGCGGGCATCGGCCATGGTGCCGGGAACGCCCTCGAACGCCAGCTCGCCGCCGAGGCGACGCACCGCGCCGTGGAGATCGCGGGCGAGCAATCCCAACGCGCGGAAAAGATGCTGCTCGCGCTGACGCACCATCGTGTCCAGCGCCTGTTCGAACGCTGCGCCGTCTTCGCTGTTGAGCAGCGCAAGCACTTCTTCCGGCATGTGGTCGCCGTCCACCTCAGGCATCACGGCGCTCATGCGGAAGCTCCACTGGCGGCCAGGCGCTCGAAGATCTTCTCGAGTTTCTCGCGCAGCGTGATCGCAGTGAACGGTTTGACGATATAGCCGTTCACACCGGCCTGGGCGGCAGCGATGATCTGCTCGCGGTTGTTTTCGGCGGTGACCATCAGTACGGGCAGTCCCTTGAATTTCGGTTCGGCACGAATCGCACGCAGCAAGTCGATGCCGGTCATGTTGGGCATGTTCCAGTCGGTAACGACCATGTCGAAGGAACTCGCGCGGAGCATCGTCAACGCGTTGTTGCCATCGTCCGCTTCCTGGATCAGCGGATTGCTGAATCCCAGTTCCACGAGCAGGTTGCGAACGATTCGCCGCATGGTGGAAAAATCATCGACCACCAGAATTTTCATGTTCTTGTCCAAACACTTCTCTCCGCTAGTTCCGCCCTGGACGATTCAGGCAGCACATAAAAAACCAAAACAAGCGGCCCGGACCCGTCACCGGTGCGAGGCCACCGTTGAGTTGATGGCGACGCAAACCTCGGCTTTCGATGCAGTACCTGTGCCGCTCGTCACCATGAATGTTGCTTTGTCTTTGCTGGACGTTTGCTTGCGCTGACGCTGCGGTGACTCACCCGTTGCTAGTCGTCGTCGCGCCAGGCGCTCATCCGCGAACGCAGGCGTATCAATGCCTGGCCGTGAATCTGGCATACCCGCGACTCAGTCACTCCCAGCACCAATCCAATTTCCTTGAGGTTCAATTCCTGTTCGTAATACAACGACATCACCAACTGTTCGCGGTCGGGCAAGGTGGTGATCGCCTTGACCAACGCAGCCTTCATGCCACTGCGTTCGATTCGCTCCTGCGGACTCAGGCCGTCCTGGTCCATGACATCCATCGCACCACCACCGTCGCCCTCACCGTCGTCAGGCGCCGTCAAGCTCAGCAACCTTGCACTGGCCGCATCGGCAAGCACCTGGTGATACTCATCAACGCTGATGCCCAGTCGCCGCATGACCTCGGCACTCTCGGCGTCCGCGCCTGTCTCGTTTTCAATCTGCCGCACCACTTCAGCCACTTCGCGAACCTTGCGATGTACCGATCGCGGGGTCCAGTCGGTGCGCCTGAGTTCGTCAAGCATCGCGCCACGAATCCGAATACCCGCGTAGGTCTCGAAACTCGCCGAGCGATCGGTGGCGAAATTGCGCGCGGCCTCAAGCAAACCGATCATGCCGGCCTGCACCAGGTCACCCACGTCCACGCTCGGCGGCAATCGCCCCATCAGGTGGTAGGCAATGCGTCGCACGAGCGGCGCATGCTGGCGTACCAGTTGATCGGCATCTTCGCGTTGCAGTTGCAGGTATTCCGAAGCCACGCTCATTCTCACCACCCCGTAACCGGTTCGCTCTGACCACTAAAAAAGGCGATCCGACCAATGTCCGAATACATGGGTTGCCCCCATGTATCGACAGCACTCGCCAATTGCTTGAATCCCATTGCTGAACGACTGGAAGGCCACAGATCCACGACCGCGCTCTGGCGACGAATCGCCTGCCGCAGCCGCTCGTCGTGCGGCACCATGCCCATGAAGTCAAGCGCCACATCGAGGAAGCGCTCGCTCACGCGTGCCAGCTTTTCGTAGAGGCGCCGCGCCTCACCGGCATGACGAACCATATTGGCGACGACATGGAATCGCCGCACGCCAAAATCCTGACTGAGGATCTTGATCAATGCGTAGGCATCCGTCAGCGATGCGGGCTCGTCGCAGACCACCACCACCACGTCATCGGCCGCAGCCGCGAACATCGCCACGTTGTCCGAAATCCCGGCCGCGGTATCCACCACCAGATACTCCGGCGGAAGGATCAGATCATCGAAGGCGCGGATGACCGCCGCATGCTCGCCGTTGCACAACTGTGCCAACCGGCGCGCGCCCGATCCGCCAGGAATCACCTTTAGTCCATGCGGACCGGTAATGATCAGGTCCTGCAGCGTGCAGTTGCCTTCGAGCATGTGGCCGACGTGCCGTAGCGGCGTAAGACCCAGCTGCACGTCGACATTGGCGACGCTCATGTCCCCGTCGAGCAGCATCACGTCGTGGCCGGCGATCGACATCGCCATCGCGAGATTCACGGCAATGGTGGTCTTGCCCACGCCACCCTTGCCTGCCGCTACAGCCAGCGTGCGGGTCGTGCGCCGCGATGGCGTCATTGCATGCAGGCTGGCCGCCTGATGAAAGAGTTCAGCCTCGCACGGGCGCATGCGCGCCGGCGCCGGAAATAAATTCTGCAAACCCCAAGCCTGATCCACTGTCACTGCACCATTCATAGACTGGCTACCGCCAAACCAAATCGATCGGCCATTTCCACGTCGTCGACCGCTGAAGTCAGTCGCCGCTGGACCTGTGCAGCGCGGCATACCAGTACGCGTGCGTCGGCGGCACTGATGTCTTCGGGCACGCGCTGCCCGTCGGTGGTGCAGTCCAGTGCCAGGCGGTAACGGATCAGCACCGACAACACGCCGCCAAGGCTCGGTGCCTCGTCCAGCTTGGTTACGATGCAGGCTTGCGGCTTCATCGGCAGGTAAGCGCGCACCGATTCGTCAAGCGACGAGGCTTGCGCATTTGCCGCCAGCACCAGGCAGGCGCGCAGCGGATGACTACCATGGGCGCCAGCCTGGCGCAGGACATCCATCTGCTGTTCCAGCCGCGGATCGTTGCCGGCGACGCCGGCGGTGTCGACCAGCACGGTGTGATGGTCGCGCAGACTATCAAGTGCCTGCGCCAGACTTGCCGCATCGTGTGCCGGATGGACACGGACACCGAGCAGGCGACCGTAGTGCTCCAACTGTGCAGCAGCGCCGATGCGGTAATGGTCCGTGCTGACCAACGCAACTTTTGCGGGGCCGTGGCGCAACACCGCGCGCGCTGCCAGCTTGGCAATCGTGGTGGTCTTGCCCACACCGGTCGGACCCACCAGCGCCGTCATGCCACCGGTCTCGGCCAGATCGCGCCCGCTCACCTTGAGACTGCGGCTGAGCAGGCCAAGCGGCAAATAACGCGCCTGGTCGGCGCTGAGCTGCTCGGGCAGTTCTTCAACGAGTTTGCGCGCCACATCCGGTTCGATGCCCAGTCGGGTCATGTCGCGCAGCACGCGTGCACGCATCGGGCGGCGGCGTTCCATATCGTTCCAGGCGAGACTGGACAGTTGCTGCTCCAACAGCTCGCGCAAGCCGCCCATCTCCACCCGCATGCGGGCCGCTTCGAGCACACCTTGCTCGACGATCGGCTGCAGCACAGCCACTTCACTGGGCGCCACAGGCATCGGCGGCGGCGAAGCGGCGTGCGAGCGTTTCTCACCGACTGCCTCGGGCATCGGGGCGCCGTGTCGAGCCGCTTCGCGAATCAAGGTTTCGTCGTAGTCGACCGCAGCGATGATTTCGATGCCGTCTTCAAGGCGCCGCGTGGAGAGAATCACCGCATCGGCACCCTGCTCTGCGCGAACTTCGCGCATGGCCTGCCGCATGTCGTTGGCGAGGAAGCGCTTGATCTTCATGAACGACGCCCACACCGGATGCCCGACACCCATGACAATCGCATCGCGCGTGTCGTGGTTCGCCACATCATTTTTGAATTGCCACGCTTCATCCAGTGCTCCGCTATCTACGCCACGCCAGCTTCAGTTCATCGACCCAGTGCCTGCACCAGCCTCACGCGGCGGTTGTCCGGCACTTCGTTATAAGCGAGTACATGCAGGTTCTGGGCCACATGACGAGTGAACCTTGCAAGCCACGGCCGCAGCTGCGGTTGCACCAACAACACAGCCGGTTCGCCGCTGGCTTCTTGTCGCTGCGCCGCCTCGGCGACGCTCTTCTGCAAACGATCGGCCAGCCCCGGCTCCACGGCAGCACCCGCCGCACCACTGCTGGTGAGGGACGTGAGCAAAATCTGCTCGAGCTCCGGAGCCAGCGTCAGCACGGGAATTTCGGTGCCCAGGCCGGCGATTTCCTGAACGATCTGGCGGCCCAGCGCCACCCGTACCGAGGCGGTCAAAGTGCCGGGATCCTGACTCTGCGCCGCATGCTCCGCCAAAGACTCGACGATGCTGCGCATGTTGCGGATCGGCACTCGTTCGGCGAGCAGGTTTTGCAGCACCTTGACCACCACACCGAGTGGCAGACGCTTGGGAATCAGATCTTCGACCAGCTTCGGCGCACTCGTCGCCAGGCGATCCAGCAACTGCTGCACGTCCTGGTGGCTGAGCAATTCATGCGAATGGTTCTGCAGGATGTGCGACAGATGCGTTGCGATCACGGTGGCCGGATCGACCACCGTGTAGCCCAGGCTTTGCGCGTGATCGCGCTGACTGTTTTCGATCCAAACCGCTTCCAGGCCGAATGCCGGATCGCGCGTGGCCAAACCCTGCAACGTGCCATGCACGCGACCCGGGTTGATCGCCATGAAGCGCTCCGTATAAACCTCTGCCTCGCCCATCGGCACGCCCATCAGGGCGATGCGGTAAGTGTTCGGGCCCAGGTCCAGGTTGTCGCGGATATGCACCGCAGACATCAGAAAGCCCAGCTCCTGGGATAGCTTGCGGCGGACCGACTTGATCCGCCCCATCAGCTCGCCACCCTGATTCTTGTCGACCAGCGGAATCAACCGATAGCCGACTTCCAGGCCGACCGGATCGACGCTGGCAACGTCCTCCCAGCCCAGTTCGAGCCGCTCGGTCGGGGCAGGTGCGGCCAGTGCTGCGGTGGCTGCGCTGGCGAGTTGCGTCTTCGCCTCGTGCGCGCGGCGAACCATCAGCCACGCGGCGCTGCCGCAGGCGGCCGCCAGCGTCAGGAACGCAATGTTGGGCATGCCCGGGATCAATCCCATCACGGCCAGCACCACGCCGGCCACGGCCAGCGCACGCGGCTGAGCGAACACCTGACCGATGACCTGTTTGCCCATGTCCTGTGATTTGGACACGCGGGTAACGATCACCGCCGTGGCAACCGAGAGCATCAGTGAAGGTACCTGCGCCACCAGGCCATCGCCGATGGTCAGCAACGTGTAGGTACGCGCCGCCTCTCCTGCCGACAGACCGTGCTGCATGACGCCGACGAAGAAGCCGCCGACGATGTTGATAACCAGGATCAGGATGCCGGCGGTGGCATCGCCGCGGACAAACTTGGACGCACCGTCCATCGAGCCGTAGAAGTCTGCTTCCTCGCGAACTTCCTGGCGCCGCTCGCGAGCCTGGTCCTGGGTCAATAGTCCGGCATTGAGATCGGCATCGATCGCCATTTGTTTGCCGGGCATCGAATCCAGCGTAAAGCGCGCGGTCACTTCCGACACGCGGGTCGCACCCTTGGTAATCACCACGAAGTTGATAATGGTAAGGATGGCGAACACCACCAGGCCAACCGCGAAATTGCCGCCGATGACGAATTCGCCGAACGCCTCGATGACCTTGCCTGCGGCACCGGGGCCGTCATGGCCATGCAGCAGCACCACGCGGGTCGAGGCGATATTCAGTGCGAGCCGCAACAGCGTCGCCATCAGTACGACGGTGGGGAACGCGGCGAACTCCAACGGTCGCATCACGTAAACCACCGCCAGCATGATCACCAGCGACAGCGCGATGTTGAAACTGAAAAGCATGTCCAGCACAAACGGCGGCAGCGGCAACATCAGCATCGCCAGCATCGCCAGCATGACGATCGGCGCGCCCGCACCTCGGCGAGTTACCTGCTTGAATGTACTAAACGCTGATACTGCGGCCATGCCTGTCTGCCCTGATGGTTTGAATCACTGCGGTTCGCGGTAGCGGCCCTGGAGATCGGGATCAATCTCCGGCTTTGGCAATACCGGCAAGGGAGCGCCCTGTTCGGTCGCCTGTTTCAACTGATAGACGTAGGCCAGGATCTGCGCCACGGCGGCATACAGCGCAGCGGGAATTTCCTGGCCGAGATGGGTGGTCGCATACAAGGCACGTGCCAACGGCGGGGCCTCGACCAGCGGGATGCGATGGGCCGACGCCACCAGTCGGATCTGCTGCGCCACCACGTCCGCGCCTTTGGCAACGACCCGCGGCGCGCGCATGCGACCGTCGTCGTATTTCAACGCCACCGCGAAGTGGGTCGGGTTCACCACAACCACGTCGGCCTTGGGCAACTCCTGCATCATGCGTCGACGCGACAGCTGCTGTGCCACCTGGCGGATGCGCCCCTTCAACTCGGGGTTGCCGTCGGTGTCCTTGTGCTCGTCGCGCTGCTCCTGCTTGGTCATGCGGTGACGGCGGTTGTAGTCAAAGCGCTGCCACACCGCATCGATGCCACCGATCACCCCCAGCACCACCGCGAACAGCAAACCCGCGTTACCCAGCAACGTCAGCATCTGTGCGATGCCGCTGCCGACCGTGCCGGTGCCGGTAGCGAGCACGGCAGACTCATCATGCCGAAGCAGCAGTACCAGCGTGCCACCGATGAACAGCAGCTTGAGTAATGACTTGCTCAACTCGACCAGACTATTGAGCGAGAACATCTTGGCTACGCCGGCGATCGGGTCGAGTCGGCCGAAGTTTGGCTGGAGCGCCTGCACGCTGAAATTCAGGCCGCCGAGCAACACCGGTTCAGCCAGCGCGGCGATCGCGGTTGCGGCGAATATCGGCACCATCAAGGCGACGGCTTCTCGCCCCGCGGCGGACAGCGCATGCAGCGGCAACCGGTCACTGAACAGGTCGGTGCGCGAGTAGCTCAGACCCAACCCATAGATCCGTCGCGCATGTGCGTACATCGAGTTGCCGCTTGATAGCAAGGCACTCGCACCGGCCAATACCACCAGGGCGCCGGACAGATCTCGCGAACGTGGGACTTCGCCTTTTTCGCGCGCGTCTTCCAGGCGCTTTTCTGACGCCTGTTCGGTGCGATCTTCATTCTCCCCCTCGGCCATGCCCTGCTCCTCAGAGTCCGACCAGGTGCTTCATCAACATCCACCCAGCGGCCTGCAGCGTGCCGTACGCGCCGGCGAGTCCGCGCAAGGCCAGCCACAACGCGATGAACCCCGCGCAAATACTGATGGGGAAGCCCACCGC
>JBAPPP010000271.1:0-4025 GCA_049280175.1 Rhodanobacter sp. | reverse complement strand
GCAATGCCCAACGCATTTACCTAGGTGGCCTGTACCAGCTATGGCGCTTCGAGAATGTGCTGCGCTCGAACGAGGTGATCCATGGCCAGTTCGACAAGTGCTATGTGCCGCGCAATGCGCAGACGATCGGCGACCTGGACATCCACGAGCTGGGCATCCGCAAAAATGGCAAGGTGGTCTTCATCAACACCAAGTATTCCTGCCTCGCCGAGCTGAGCCAGACGCACAGCTTCAAGGCGATCTGGAAGCCGGACTTCATTACGAAACTGGCGCCTGAGGATCGTTGTCATCTCAACGGCCTGGCGATGGTCGACGGTGCACCGAAGTACGTCACCGCTGTGTGCAAGAGCGATGCAGTGGATGGCTGGCGCGATCGGCGGCATAACGGCGGTGTGGTGATCGACATCGACACCAACGAAATCGTCTGCGAAGGCCTGTCGATGCCGCATTCGCCACGCTGGGCCAATGGCAAGTTGTGGGTGCTGAATGCCGGCACCGGCCATCTGGGCTGGGTGGATTTTGCGACCAAGTCGTTTGTGCCGCATGCATTCCTGCCCGGGTTTGTGCGCGGCTTGTCGATCTTCGGTAACACCGCGGCAGTGGGTTTGTCGAAGCCGAGAAACCAGCGCTTTGAAGGCCTGCAGCTGGATGCCGAACTGGCCAAGCACGATGTCGAACCGTGGTGCGGCGTACAGATTATCTCGCTCACCAACGGCGACGTGCTGCACTGGATCCGTTTCGAGGGCGATATTTCGGAAATCTTCGACCTGTGCTTCCTGCCGAACGTGCGCAACCCGATGATGGTCGGCCTGCGCACGCCGGAGATCCGCGAACTGATCACGTTTGAGACAGAGCTGCAGCCGGAAGGCGTGACGTCATGAGCATGCATGGGAGCAGGGCAGCTTATGCCGTATGTGTGATCGCGACGCTGCTCATCGCGAACGCGGTGCAGGCCCAATCGACCACCGCGACGCCGGGCAAGACACCGCAGACTACGACGGCGCTACCAGCCGATGAAGCCGATGCGCTCTTTACCCACTGGGATACCGATCACAACGGTGCGCTGTCGCCGGCCGAATTCCGCGCTGGCTGGCATCAGCTGCAAGCCACCGCGGAGTTGCGTCGGCTGCACGAACAGTTTGTGGCGATGGACACCGACAAGAACAATTGCCTGAACGCAGCGGAATACGCCCATCTCACACTGATCAAGAACGCCGGCGCTTCGGCACCGCCGATGTCGATGTTCGACACCGAGAAGAACCAGTGTCTGGATTTCAAGGAATACGTGAACGTGGTCGACTACATGCTGAAGCACGAGCAGAAGTGATCGCGGGCCGCTGCGCCTCAATATGAACCGTTCGTCCTGAGCAGGACGCAAGGCAGTGTTTGTATTAGCAGCAATCGCATGAGTCTCGTCATTCGCCGCTCAAATCTCTGGTTTTATGGTTATCCGAAGCCACTGCCGGAAGTACGGGTGCGATCGTCGTAAAGACTGAAGATCATCTCTCCCAGAAAGCCGCTAATCTCCATTGGCGGCTTTTTTAATGGCTGCCGCTGGCCTGACCCCGGGCTCCGGGCCCCGGCCCCGGGCTCGCGGCGAATCGACATTTAGATTGCTCTTGCCGCTATTGACCCGGACGGCGAAATGATGACCCCTTCTTCGGTTGCCCAGCCTGGTCACGCGTCGACGGCCAGAAACTCTCGTGCAAGGCACAGTCCAACTGGTCGGCAAGACGATCGAAGCACCGGGCTAAGGCGTTGGGTGAGAGCTGAAGATGGTCAGCTTCGGCACTGATGCGCGCGGTGAGGTCGGCCAGCAGTCGGATCTCTTCTCGTGTATGGCAGAGCTGTTCGTGAGCTGCTTCGGGCAGGTAATAGCACAGCTCGGTAACCTGATTCTTTTCCATGGCTCACCACTCCTTGTGAACTGAACGATCGTCGAAACGAAGACATCTGCGAATATTTGCGGATCGCTAGCCGAGCATGTTGACCGGATCCAGGCTGAGCGATTCCCGCTGGTTGATGTCGAGAACGAGTTGCTTACCTTTCTTCTGCAGTGATGCAAGGAAGTAGAACGTAGCGCCAAAAACACTCGCTGCCGCCAAGAAGAACAGGAACATGCCACCGGTCCGGCTGCTCGACGAGAAAACCAGCGCCAAAAGCGATCCAACGGTACCAATGCCGGAGACTCCTCAGACAAGAATGGCTAGTCCCTCATATACAGCTGAACCCAAGGTTTTCGCGCTGCTTGTCATCGGGTTGTCCTTGATTGCTCGATGGAACTTCTTAAAGGGCGGTCGAGTGGCTGATTGCGCGCCCGGGCTGAGGGCACCGTCTGTGATCGATACTCTAGCTCGACAATCTACAGAATACCAATAAAGTTGGTAGATACTAAAAGATTTAGTTTATACGGTACACAGTTAGCGTGGTGGCTCTTGAACCATGGAGCGTCCGATGGCGACTCGAAGCGCCAAATCAGCCAAGACGGCCGGCCGAGCAAAAAAGTCGTTATATCGCCCGGAAAACGAGGCGGTTTGGGCTTCGTTCCGGCAGTTAAGGAAAGCGGCAAGCCTCTCGCAAGAGGAGTTTGGTCAGCGATTGGGACGAAATCAGTCGTACGTTTCCGCCGCCGAGACAGGGGTCATCCGCCTCGACACGCTTCAGATTCGTTCATGGTGTGAGGTCGCGGGGACTGATATGCGGACGTGGATCGCGGTCCTGGAGGCCCAGTTGGCGGCCGTAGCGGCAGTTCAAGATGGGCGGCCACCGAAATGAGGATCGTCTTAACGACAAGGCGATGGCAGGGCTGGCGCTATAGGTATCGACTTTGGCGCGGGAAACGCTCCCTTGATTGCATCTAACCACATGAAAGCGCTGGATATGTACGTTGACTTAAGTCAGCTAGCTAAACGCGTTGTGGTCATTTTGGGGCTCTGTATTGCATATCGCAATACGTAGGTGCAATATGTCCCCCCATCGAGGGCAGGGAATTCCTAGAGCCTCGTTAGCTATCGGAGTACAAAATCATGAATCTCGCACTTTCTATCAGAATGCCTTCCGCAGAACTGGAACTCATTGATCGTGCGGCCGCTGTTGATCAGCGCAGCCGGACGGAGTTCATGCGCGCGGCGGCGGTCAGTGCGGCTGAAGAGGTGCTCTTGACCCGGAAACTGGTGCGTATGAATGCGGAGGCGTTCGATCACTTCGCGGCTGCGATGGAAGGGCCGGCGACAGTTTCGCCCGAGTTGCTTCGCGTGTTCAAGCGTAAAGCCCCTTGGGAGGTGGCTTGAACACAGCCGCATGGCTTTCATCACCGCAGCAATTGAACGAAGTTCACACGCTTGCTGGGTTCGATTGTGGCAAGGAAGCCCTGAACCGGTCGCTCCGCGTCCGTGCCTTAGCAAATCAGAAGGCTGAATACACGAAGGTTATGGTGGTTGCGAATGGGGTCGATGTCATTGGCTTCTACGGTCTATCCCTGTCCTCTGTGCACCGAGACGACGCGCCCAAGAAGGTAAGACCGCACCCCGCGCCAAAGGATATCCCTTGTCTTTTACTAGGACAGCTCGCAGTAGACATCCGCTGGGGGAATAAGGGGATAGGCTCAGCACTTCTAAAAGATGCATTGATCAGGGCAGTAAGCATTGCTGATCAAGCTGGGATGCGTGCTGTAGTGGTCAACGCCCTGGATGAAGATGCCGGCAAATTCTGGATCGGCAAGGGCTTCATAGCCACTCAGAAAGATCCGCAAACATTCTTCAGAAGCATTCAGGACATACGAGCTACGCTCGCATTGGCATAGGCTGCCGAGCTCCGGCCACCCCAATCCGCAAAGTCTCATCAAGCCCGCCGCGTGCGGGCTTTTCTTTTCTAGGTGGACCCCGTTCCGTCGCATTTACCCGGACGGCGAAACGGTCACTCCGACCTCGGTTGCCCATCCTGTTCACGCGTCGGCGGCCAGAAACTCTCGTGCAACGCACAGTCCAACTGGTCGGCCAGACGATCGAAGCACCGGGCTAAAGCGT
>JBAPPP010000270.1:0-1770 GCA_049280175.1 Rhodanobacter sp. | reverse complement strand
CCTTCGACTCCGCTTCGCTACGCTCAGGGCGAACGGGATGAACGGGATGAACGGGATGAACGGGATGAACGGGAAAACGGGAAAACGGGAAAACGGGGCAAACGTAGTCTTTGCGGCCGCATCAATGGACATGCGCAGGTTCACAACAACCCCAAAGCCCGTGCGTGATGGCGCAGATGGTCGTCGATGAAGCTGGCGATGAAGTAGTAGCTGTGGTCGTAACCGGGATGCCTGCGCAGCAGCAGTGCCTGTCCGGCTTCGGCGCAGGCCTGATCGAACAGCTCGGGCTTCAGCTGCGTCTGCAGAAATTGATCGGCGTCGCCCTGGTCGATCAGGATGGTGCCGGGGAAGGTCTGCCGCCGCACCAGTTCACAGGCATCGTAGTCGGCCCATGCCTGGCGGTCAGCGCCGAGATAGCGCGACAGCGCCTTGTCACCCCAGGGCACCTGGCTCGGCGCCACGATCGGCGCAAACGCGGAAACCGACTGGTGGCGCTGCGGATGTTTCAACGCGATGGTGAGTGCGCCGTGGCCACCCATCGAGTGACCGAAGATGCCGCTGCGCGATGGATCCACCGGAAAGTGCGCGGCGATCAACGCCGGCAACTCACTCACCACGTAGCTATGCATGCGAAACCGCGATGACCACGGCGCTTCGGTGGCATCGACATAGAAGCCGGCGCCTTCACCAAACTCCCAGTCGCCAGTGGCACCATCGATACCGGTGCCGCGCGGGCTGGTATCGGGCATCACCAGCATCAGGCCGTACTCGGCGGCCAGCCGCTGCGCGCCAGCCTTGATCGTGGCGGTTTCCTCGCTGCAGGTCAGCCCGGCCAGGAAATACAGCACTGGGCATGGCTGCACCTGGGCCTGCGGTGGCTGATAGACGGCCAGCCGCATCGGCCCGGCGCAGGCCTCCGAGTGGTGTCGATAAAAACCCTGCACACCACCGTGGCAGCGCTGTTCGGAGAGCGTTTCGAGCATGCTTTTGTCGTCCTCGGCCCGACTGAGACCATCAGTTCGAAGCATAACCGTGTGCCGCCACCGCATGGCGTTCAGCTAGCGCGGCGACGCGCAGGCGTTGAGACTGGTAGAATGCACGGCTTGCGCGCCGCGTTCCGGCGCTGCTCCCTGTGTCGAGGTCCCCCCATGTCATCCCCCGTTTCCGACAACGCCCCGGTTCCGTCCGGCTTTGGCGCACTCGCTCTGCACCCTGACGTATTGCGTGTACTGGCCGACGTCGGCTATGAATCGCCCTCACCGATCCAGGCCGCGACCATTCCGCCACTGCTGGAAGGACGCGATGTTCTTGGCCAGGCACAGACCGGCACAGGCAAGACCGCCGCGTTCGCGCTACCGATCCTGTCGCGTCTGAGCCCGCGTGCCGGCAAGCCGCAGGCACTGGTGCTGGCGCCGACGCGCGAATTGGCCATCCAGGTGGCCGAAGCCTTTCAGAAATATGCCACGCACATCCCCGGTTTCCAGGTGCTGCCGATTTACGGCGGCCAGAGCTACGGCCCGCAGCTGCACTCGCTCAAGCGCGGCGTGCATGTTGTGGTCGGCACGCCGGGCCGCGTGATCGATCATCTGGACAAGGGCACGCTGGATCTGTCCGAGCTTAAATATCTCGTGCTCGACGAAGCCGACGAAATGTTGCGCATGGGCTTCATCGATGATTTCGAGAAAGTGCTGCTGGCGACTCCGCCACAGCGCCAGGTCGCGCTGTTTTCCGCGACCATGCCGAGCGTCATCCGCAAAATTGCGCAGAAGC
>JBAPPP010000269.1:0-1884 GCA_049280175.1 Rhodanobacter sp. | reverse complement strand
CCGCCGCCTCGCCAAGGACTTCGAAGGAACGCTCGAGTCGGCAACAGCCTTCCTCTATGCCGCTTCCGTCTTGCTGCTCACACGACGACTTGCTCGTTCGGTTTAAGATTCGAGTCGGACTCTTAGGCGCGCGCCTTGGAGCACGAGACGTCCACCGGCGTAGTTTTCGCAGGCAATTCCGGTTCGTAGCGGTCGTGGTGACGCACCCATTCCATCTTGTAGAAGGTGTCCCGCTCATCGCGGCCCTTGGGTGTGAGGTCGAGCAGCCTGTATGTCCCCATCGTCACCTCCACGCCACGTCCATAGGTTGAATAGGTGTGAAATACATCGCCCCCATCGTCCTTCCAGAACACGCTGATTCCGGGCCATTCCTCGAATGCATAAGGCCAGGTGCCGTAATTGTAAGGAAGCTCGCCTTTGGCGACTTCTTCCGGTGTGAAGCTCACGCGGAAATCATAATTGAAGCTGCTGCCGTGCGAGGACAGCCACTTGAACTGCCATCCCAAGCGTCGGCGAAAGCGCTCGATCTCGGCGAACGGCGCGCGCGAGATGGCCACGAACGTGACGTTGCGTGCGCGAGATGCACGGTGATGCCGTCGGTGTGGTCGGCCATGAAGGAGCAACTCGGGCAACCCTGCTCCGCGCCCGGCGTGAGCATGAAGTGCTGCACCATGAGCTGACGGCGGCCGTTGAACAGATCGGCAAGCGTCTGCCGGCCGTCGGGCCCATCGAAGGTGTACGCCTGTCGACGCGGACCCAGGGAAGCTGCCGGCGCAATTGAGCGACCTGATCGTTGCGCCGCGTCAGGTCCTTCTCGGCGGCAAGCAGATCGCGTCGCGCCTCAAGCCAAGCATCGCGTGTTGCAGTTTTGTGGGTTGTCATTTTATGTGTCCTTCGATAATCGTGTCTGCCCGCCACTAGTCTAACCGACGGGAGGCGCGCCATGATCATCATCGGGCCAAGTCAGGCCGCTTGCCGGAAATCGCTGAGGTGGGCCTGCAGCGCGCGTTTGAAAGCGGGCCGGGCTGTGCAGCGGTCGATATAGGCGGCGAGGCGTGGGGTGTGCTTTGCAACCTCTGAATGGAACCGCAGCACCGTTGCCATCATCAGGTCGCCAGCGGTGAAGCGCTCACCATCGAGGAAAGGATTGTCGCCAAGTCTTTCCGCTACGGCATCGAGCTTTTTGTTCATGAATTCGACGGCGCCCGGCCGGCGCAGCTTCGCCCATTCCTGGTCCGCGTAAGGAACGTCAATGAGGAATAGATTCACGACGGACGGCTCGACGGAATTGAGCGCTGCGAACAGCCACTGGACAGCGCGGGCGCGCGCCGCCGGGTTTTTCGGCAGCAGCGCCTCGGAACGCTCCCCGATATGAAGAACTATCGCGCCCGATTCGAACAGGACGAGCCCGTCTTCTTCAAAGATCGGAACCTGCCCGAACGGCTGCAACAAGTGGTAGTCAGGTTTATCCTGATCTCCCTGTTCGAGCAGGCGGACGTCGTAGGGAAGGCCGGCTTCCTCGAGCGCCCAGCGCACGCGCACGTCGCGCACTAGACCCTTGGCGAAATCCGGAACTTGGTTGAAGGCGGAAATGGTGATCATAGGGATTACTCCTTTTCATTTGATAGAGTGCAAGCATGTCTCTTCTTGAAGGGCGCCGATCCCGCCGACGTTCATCTGTCACGAGGAATACCTAGGGCGCGGCATCGAAAGGTGAGAGTGACAAGTGTGTCGGGATTTTGAATGGACTCTCTGATTACAGCGGCGGCCCGTGCGCTCGCATTGGGCGACGCCCTTGACGCGCTGAATTACATCGCCTTGCGCAACGACGCGCCGGCGCTGGCGCTGCGGGGCATAGCGATGGCGCAACTCGGCGACCTCGAC
>JBAPPP010000268.1:0-2002 GCA_049280175.1 Rhodanobacter sp. | reverse complement strand
GTTCGTCAGGCACTGGCGAAAAGCCGCCGCCACTTTGGGATTGGTGTCAGCATCGAATCCTTGGGCGAACCCGCCTTCTGTGAGAGCCAGGTTGTCCTGAGGCTTGCTGTCCAGGCTCGGAATAATCTGCGTCGTATGCGCCAGGGCGTCGAGAAATTTCTTCGACTCGCCCTCGCTCAGGGCGAGGTTGAAAGAGACGCCATTGGTGTTCGTGGCATGCTCATCCTCACCGTTGGGCTTCAAGGTCGCTGGGTAAGACGCTAGCATCCCGTGTCCTGTCGCCAGGCTGATCGCCGCGTGCGGAGTACCAGTGAGTCGTGACCCACCGAAGTAGTCATTGACGTGATAGGACACTGCCATGTAGCGCGCACCCCTGTTTGCTTCCAGAACAAAGTAGTAACCCGGTGCGCGTTCGAAGGCGAAAACGTCAAAGCTCAGGCTGCACCGGGCGGTATCGTCCAATCGCCTGCTGGTGCCCTCCAGCTTCCAGAATCCTGCCTGATCCGGCGGTGGCATGTCCGCACTGTCCTGTATAGGGAATGGCATGCCTTGCCGCGATATACCCTGAAGATCGATTGCGTCTACCTCGCCATTGGCCGACTGAATTTCCAGGGAGAACGGGTGAAATGTGGCTTCATGTTGAAGAAGACACTGCTTGCCTGCCTTCTCCGTTATGCGAGCGATATACACGCCGTCTTCGCGTGTGCTGACGTTGACGTCGTAACACCCCGCAGGCGTCACTGCCGCACGCAGATCCGA
Organism: Rhodanobacter sp.; assembly: GCA_049280175.1. GTDB lineage: Bacteria > Pseudomonadota > Gammaproteobacteria > Xanthomonadales > Rhodanobacteraceae > Rhodanobacter. The sequence goes on along the minus strand of JBAPPP010000268.1, from coordinate 1,243 downwards.
GGAATCGAGTACCTCACGCGCCAAGTGCTCCGCCGCTTCTCGCGTGGCGATCATGGGCGGCTTGTTGATCGGCTCGCTCGTGTTCGCCAGCGACGCGAGCGGGGAGATGAGGCCGCCAACCATCAGCAAAGAAGCGAGCAGTTTGATCATGAGGTTATGCATCACGGTGCTTCATCGAGAGAGGAATGCCGAAAAAGAGGGCACAAGCGCCGCAGTCGAATAGCGCACCGAAAACAGCGCCGACCATCGGCAAGCGCGATGATGGCCATTCTCTGTTCCCTCCCCTGTTCACAGGGGAGGGTTGGGGTGGGGTCGCTCCTGGCCCGAAGATCAAGAGCTTCACCCCCTCCCAACCTCCCCCTGCAAGCAGCGGGAGGAGTACAGCCTGTATTGTCGTTTTGCACGTTACTGCGGGGCCTCCACGGCAGCCATCAGACAAGTCTGAAAAAAGGCCATGCAGCTCAACGAAGTGAGCTTCCCCTATTCGTCTGGATCACTGGTCGCTTAAGACGGCTTGGCTGCTGGCTTCCGCCAGCGGACCGCGGATCCAACCCCCCATCGGCACCGACAAAGAGGACCGGCGTAAACAGAGACGCGGACTCAGGCTGTGCTGGCACCGCTTTTCGATCGGGCATCCATACAGCCCCTTCTGGCGTATAAACCAGTTGATCTCCCAGCCACCCAGGAACCACGCCAATGAAGTCATTGCTGAAATTAGCGGCCCTCGCCCTTGCCGGAACCACCGCTCTTGCGGCGCCCGCGTTCGCCGCGCTGACGGTAGGCACGCAGGCACCCGAGTTTTCCGCACCGGCCTATCTCGCCGGGCAGCCCTTCACGTTCGACCTCGCCGACGCCTTGAAGAAGGGCCCCGTGGTGGTCTACTTCTTCCCTGCCCCGCACACGTCGGGATGCAACGTCGAGGCGCACCTGTTCTCCGAGGCCATCGACCAGTTCAAGGCGCAGCACGCCACTGTGATCGGCGTCACCGCCGGCAATCTCTCCGAACTGGGAGCTTTCTCGAAGGAAGCCGATCACTGCAGCGGCAAATTCCCGGTGGCTGCCGACGAGGGCGCAAAGATCGCGAAGCAATACGACGCGCTGCTGTTGCAGAAACCCGGCTGGTCGGATCGCACCTCGTATGTGATCGCGCCGTCGGGGAAAATCGCATATGTCTATTCGAACCTCAGCCCCACCAAGCATGTCCAGGAGACACTGGACGCGGTGAAGGCGCTCGAGCAACAGG
>JBAPPP010000267.1:0-1541 GCA_049280175.1 Rhodanobacter sp. | reverse complement strand
CTTCACACCGCTTCCGGGGACGCCAGCGGTGAACGGGCTGAACAACGGACTGCTCACGAACAACCCCAATGGGGACCAGCCTCAGAGGCTTGACCCCAGTCAGGCTCTCACCTGCGATCAGAACCACGGCTACTCTGCCGAGCAGGAAGCCTATGACGCTGGTCTCATGGACAAGTTCGTCCAGAAGACAACCGGCAGCGGCTGCACCCAGAGCACCACCCCCGACTCGAGCAGCTATGGGCCGAACGGGATCGTGATGGACTACTACGACGGCAACACCGTTACAGGGCTGTGGAACCTCGCGCAGCACTTCTCGCTGAACGACAACTCCTACAGCACGCAGTTCGGGCCGTCGAGCCCGGGCGCCATCAACCTGATCTCGGGTCAAACAAATGGTGCCGTCGCACACGGTGGCACCTCCACAAACGTCGCAAACGGAACGCTGTTCGGAGACGGCGAGCCTCTCTACGACCAGTGCAGCAACGCCGGCACCCCGCTTAACAGCGATGGCACGCCAGGTGGAGTGACGGTTTCGATGACCGGTCAGAACGTCGGTGACCTGATGAACGCAAAGGGTGTCACCTGGGGCTGGTTCCAGGGTGGGTTCGCTCCTACCGAAGTCAAGTCTGGTAGAGCGATCTGCGGCGCAAAACACACCAACATCGGTGGAGCGTCCGTCACCGACTATGTCGAGCACCACGAGCCGTTCGAGTACTACGCGGACACCTCCAACCCCGATCATGTCGCACCGAGCTCGATCTCGCAGGTCGGTCTCAGTGATCCGGCCGGCACACCGGCCGACGAAGCTGTCAACCATCAGTACGACCTCTCGCTGTTTGACCAAGCGCTCAGCCAGGGCGACCTGCCACAGGTGTCCTACCTGAAGCCACCGGCATATGAGAACGGTCACGCCGGTAACTCTGACCCGCTCGACGAACAGCGTTTCCTGGCCGACACGATCGACCAGATAGAGCAGTCCAGCTACTGGCCGAACACAGCAATCGTGATCGCCTACGACGACTCCGACGGCTGGTATGACCATCAGATGGGGTCGATCGTGCGACCCTCGCAAGACACGGTCGATGCACTCAACGGCCCCGGGAATTGTGGATCTGCTGGCAGTCCGCCCGCGCAGAACGACCGTTGTGGCGTTGGTCCACGGATGCCGTTGATGGTGATTTCCCCGTGGGCGCGTCCTAACTTCGTGGACGGAACATTCACCGAGCAGGCCTCGATTACGCAGTTCATCGAGGACAACTGGAACCTCGGACGCATCGGCGGAGGCTCGGCCGATGCAACAGCTGGAACGCTCGAGAACATGTTCGACTTCAACCCGAGCGCTCCGCGCTCACCGGCAGTCGTCCTGAATGACACCACCGGTGAGATCCAGAGCATCATCCCTTCCACGGAATCGTCCGCTCCCGGTCAGGGTCCCGCGGGACCCCCCGGGCCGCAGGGCCCCGCTGGAGCACAGGGCTCCGCTGGAGCACAAGGCCCCGCTGGACCGTCTGGTCCGCAGGGTGCGACAGGCGCGCAGGGTC
>JBAPPP010000266.1:0-17247 GCA_049280175.1 Rhodanobacter sp. | reverse complement strand
CGGCTGCCCACACGATGCCGAGTGCCTTCGCCGTGATGCGCAGACGCTGGATTGACTGCGCCTCGGGTTCGGGCAAGGTGCGCAGCAGGCCGACTTTCGCCTGCACCATCAGCTGCGCGGCAGCCATGCCGGTCAGCAGGGAGATCTGCTCGTTCCAATCCTCGACGGGCAGGCGCGCGCGAAACGACAACATCCAGTGGCTGCCTTCGACGCTGATCTCCTGCTCGGGCAACGGCAGGCTGATGCCGCCGCGTGCCTTCTCGCACTGCTTGCGGCATTCGCCGATCTCGCGCAACACGGCCCACATCGGATCGGCGGTGCCGGCGTCGATGCGCTGTTGCACGGCCGCATAGTCAAGTTTGGCGCGACTGCTGACCCGTGCGCGGCGCACGTCGATGAGGGTGATCCCACCGCGTGCGTCCAGTTCGATTGTCCACAGCAACGCCGGGCGCAACTGCCCCGGCAGCAATGAGGTGGCGCCCTCGGACAGCACCTTGGGATGCAGCGGGATTTTTGCGTCCGCGCCATACAGCGTTTCGCCACGCCGGTTCGCTTCGAGATCGACGGGATCGCCGGCAGTCACGAACGCGGCAACGTCGGCAATCGCGTAATACACGCGGTAACCGCCATCGGTACGCTCGACGTACATGGCCTGATCCAGATCCATCGACTCCGGCGGATCGATCGTGACCAGCGGGATGTCGGTGCGATCCAGCGTCGGCAATCGTGGCTGCGCAGCCGCCTGCGCCGCCGCCGCTTCGACCTCTGGCGGGAACGCCTGCGGCAGCTTCAGCTCGCTCTGAATATCGCGAATGCCCTGCGCGAGGATGCCGTCGACGGCGGGCTGAACGTGGATGCGGCGAGTGGTCGGCACAAACGATTCCTTGCATCACGGTCGGCGGTTCAGGGCCCGCGCATCGGGCTAGCGGGTTGTCATATCGCCCGAAATATACACGCGTCGGCCTAGCCGGCCAGCGGCACAGTCATGCCCTACTCCCTGAATTCACGCCCAAGGGAATCGAATACGCCGACCGGGACTTCCGCCGCTACCTCTCAAGGTGTAGAAACGGCAACGGAACTCTCCATCACCTGTCGACTCCCCATGACTGACATGTCTCTGCTGATTCGTCTGGCCGAAGACGATGACGATTTCATCCTCGCGCTGGTGCCCCGTTTTGTGGATTTCACCCTGCCGCCATGGCGACGCCGGCATGAATGTATCGAGGGCATCCGCAATGATCTGCTGCGGCATCTGGAGGATCAGCCGGCGAACAGCTACCTGTTCGTGGCCGAGGATGCGGATGGCGAACGGGTGGGCTTCATCCATCTGCAGCGCACCGCGGATTTCTTCACCGGGCGCAGCAACTGCCATATTTCCGATCTGGCGGTGTCGCCACAGCACGAGGGCAATGGCGTCGGCCAGGCGTTGCTGACGCATGCGGAGGGCTGGGCGCGCGAACATCATTGTCAGCTGGTGACGTTGGCGGTATTCCCTGGCAATGAACGCGCGCGCGCGCTGTACGAGCGCAGCGGCTATGCGCCGGATCTGCTGCGGTTGGCGAAATCGGTGCGGTAAATGCAGCTTGCCCCGGCTTTGCAGGTTGGGGCGAGCATCGCGAACCCCAAACTACGTTGCGTCTCCGCGATGCAGCAGTGAGTACAACACCGGCATCACCAGCAGTACCAGCGGCAGCTGCATCAGCATGCCAGAGATGATCGCCACGGCGAGCGGCTGCTGCATCTGCGAGCCTTGGCCCAGTGCCAACGCCAGCGGCAGCAGGGTGAGAATCGCGGCCAGTGTCGACATCACGATCGGTCGCGTACGGTGCTGGCCAGCCTCGCGCAAGGCTTCGTGCAACGGTGCGCTGGCGGCAGCCTCTTCGAGCTCGGAGAAGTAGAAGATCGCGACCTCGGTGACGATGCCAACGATCATCGTCATGCCCATCATCGCCGAGATGTTGAGTTCGATACCGGTGAGCCACAGCCCGGCAAATACGGCCGGTATCGCCAGCAGCGGCATCGCCAGGATCGCTATCGCGATACGGAAACTCTCGTACAGGAACAGCAACAGCGTGAACACCAGCGCGAATGCCGCCAGCATCACCATGGTCAGTCCGAGGAACGCTTGCTGCTGTTGCTGATACAGACCGCCGAGCTGGTAATACATGCCCTTCGGCAGCAGGTCCGGTTGGGCCAGCGTGCGCCTGACATCGGCAATCGTGGCACCAAGGCTGCGGCCGCGGATGCGTGCGGTGACCGCGACCATGCGCTTGAGATTGTCGCGGGTGATTTCCGGCTGACCCTGTACTTCCTTCAGCATGGCAACGCGGGACAGCGGCAACAGGTGACCGTCTGCTGCACGAATCGGCAGCGCCGCGACCTGTTCCAATCGCTGATGCATGCCGGGTGGTAGACGCACGCGCACGCCAATGACTTTGCTGCCTTCCGGCAGTTGCGCGGCCACCGTACCGTCGATCGCCGCCGCCACCTGATCGGTGACGCTGACTGGGTCCAACCCTTCCAGCGCCGCCTTGATCGGGTCCACCTGCACGGTCAGAGCATCGCCGGCCGGATTGATGCCATTGCGCACACCGTCCACCCCACGGATCTTGCTGATCGCCTCGGCGACCCGGCGGGGAGTGCTTTCGAGCTGCCTGGCATCGTCGCTGTACAGCTGGATCTCGATCGGCTCGGGCACCGCCACCAGGTCACCGATCAGATCTTCCATCAGCTGTGACAGCTCGATATCCAGTCCCGGTACGTGCCGCTCGACCTGCGTGCGCACCTGCTCCATCACCTGCTCAGTGTCGGGACGCGAGCCGCTTTTCAGGCGCACGAAGAAGTCGCCCTGATTCGCTTCGGTGAGGCCGCCGCCGAGCTGCAAACCGGTGCGCCGCGAGTAGGTTTCAACCGCGGGATTCGCGCGGATGATGGTCTCGACCTGCTGCAGCAGACGGTCGGTTTCTTCCAGTGAGGTACCGGGCTTTGACAAGTAGTCGAGGATGAAGCCGCCCTCGTCGATGCTCGGCATGAATCCGGTGCCGACGCGGGTGTAGGCAAACCCGCCGACAAGCAACAACGGCACGACCAGCAACAGCAGCAGCAACGGTCGCTTCAGCCAACGCTGCAGGACGTTCTGGTAGCCCTGCATCACGCGCCGCGCGAAGCGACCCGGTGAATGTTCGAGCAGGTGACGCCGATCCAGCAGACGTTCGGCCAGCAGCGGCACCGCCACCCAGGTCAGCAGGTAGGAGATGATCAGTGCGCTGGCCATGGTCAGCGAGAGCGCCTTGAAAAACGCGCCGGTCACTCCGGACAGGAAGGCCAGCGGCAGGAAGATCACCACCGTGGCCGCGCTGGAGCCCGTCAACGGTCGGGTGAATTCCCATGCCGCGCGGGCAATTCGCTGATGCAACTCGCCGGTGTGCTGACCCAGCCGACGCATGATGTGTTCGAGCATCACGATGACGTCGTCGATGATCAGCCCGACGGCTGCCGCCATGCCGCCCAGGGTCATCATGTTGAAGCTCATGCCAAGCACGGAAAGCAGCAGCACGGTGATCGCCAGTACCGCCGGCACCACGATCAACGCGATCAGGATGACCCGCGTATTGCGCAGGAAAACGAACAGCACCAACCCGGCGAGCACGATGCCGATCAGGATCGCATCGCGCACGCTGCCAGCCGCGCCGGTCACCAGCTGGGTCTGGTCGTACCAGTTCGCGATGCGCACGCCGGCTGGCATCTGCGGCGCATAGTCAGCCAGACGCTGCTTTACTTCGCGCGCGATCTGCACGGTGTTGCCGCCGGGTTGCTGATAGACCTGCAGCAGCACGGCATTCTGGCCATCGGCGTTGACACGGATCCACTGCGGCACGTGATCCAGGCTGACCTCAGCCACGTCGCCCAGCCGCACCACGCCACCGGCTCCGGCGCGCAGCACGATGTCACGCAGCGCGGCGACGGTTTTCGGTTGATTGTCAGCCAGCAGCAAGAAGAGTTTGTAGTGATCGGGCACACGGCCCATGGCCTGGATCGTGGCGGCGTGGGTGACCGCCGCCGTCACGTCGTCCAGGCTCAAGTTCAACGCGCGTAACCGAAGTGGATCCACATCCGCGTGGAATTCGGCCACCTCGCCACCTTGCACGTCAATTTTCGCGATGCCGCCAATGCCACTAAGCAGTGGCCGCAGCTGATACTCGGCCAGATCACGTAGCGCGCTCGGCGACAACGTGTGCGAGCGCAGGCTATAGGCCAGCACGGGAAACGTGGTTGGATCCATGCGCCGGGTGCTCAAGCGGGTACCGACGGGCAACAGCGGCAGGATCTGACCGGCCACCACGTTGACTTCCTGCAGTGCCAAGCTCATGTCCGCGCCCCACTCGAACGTGATCGCGATATCGGCGCTGCCGCGACTGGTAGTGGAGCGCACATCGCGCACGCCAGGCACGCGGCGGATTGCCTCCTCCACCGGCGTGGTCACCTCGATCGCCATCTGGTCCGCCTGGCGGTCGCCGGCATCCAGCATCACCTGCACGCGGGGAAATGCCACGTTCGGAAACAGGGCAACCGGCATCAAAAGCGCACTGGCGACGCCGCCGATCGCCAACATCAGCGCGAGGAACAGCAGCGAACGGCGATGCCTCTGCATCCACACCGTGATACTCACCGAGTGGACTCCCGCACTGCCTGTCCGTCATCGAGTTCGTAGGCGCCGAGCACGATCACCCGGGCCGACGCATCAAGCGGGCCTTGCACGCCGACGGTGTCGCCATCCGGACTGCGTAGTTTCACGTCGACGCGTTTGGCGTGGCCCTGCTCAGACTGAAACAGATAGTCGCCGTGTTCGTCGTGCAGCACGGCTGCACGCGGCACCGCCCAGGCGACGAGATCGGCTGTCCGGATGCGCGCTTTCAACGCCGCTCCGGCCACCAGCGTTGTGCTGGCATCGGCGGAGAGTTCAACCTGTGCGGGCAGCAGATGAGTTTGCGGATCGACCGACTGCCCAACCATGGTCAGCGTGCCGACAAGAACTGCTGCGGCGCCATATACGCCGTGCAACTGCACCGGCATACCCGGCCACAGACTGGCTGCATCTTCCGGCTGCACGCCGAGCTGGGCGATCAGCGCATGTACGGGCGTGAAGCCCAACAACGATGCATTCGCCGCAATCCGCTCACCCAGACCCACGCTGAGCGCAGTGACCACCCCATCGGCGGGCGCACTGACCGTCTCCTGTGCAGCGCCACCACCGAGTTCGCGTTGCGCCTCAAATGCAGTTTGCGCATCGGCGAGCGCCTTGCGCGCGGTCGCCAATTGCGACTGCGTGGCCAGCCGCTGCGCCGCCAATTGTTCGGTGCGCCCCAGCTCGCCACGGGCCAAAGTCAATGCGCTTTGCGCCTGTTGAAAAGCGCTGCGCGCAGCTGGATCGGGCGTGATCGTCAGCAGCGACTGGCCACGGATGACGGTCTGCCCTGCCACCACTTGCACGCCAATGATCTGGCCGCCGTGCGCAAAGCTGATCGCCCGCGCTCGGCGAGGGTCGCCCACCGCCGTGCCCCACGCTTCGATGGTGTCGTGGAAGGTTTGCTGTACCGGCTTCGCCGTGGTCACCGCGACCTGACCGCCCTGATCGCCAGCATCGGCCGCGTCGACGCCTGCTGCCGCGTGGCTGCTGCAGCCGGCCAGCAAACCGATCAGCAGCCACATGCACAGACTCTGCCTTGAGCGGTGTTGGATTGAGAGAGCAAGCTTCATGGCGCAAATGATTTCGCAGGATTTGAATGGGTCGTAGCCAGATCGGTGTTGCCGAGCAGCGCTTCCAGCGCGATCGCCTGCGTGGCTTGTTGTTGTTGCAGGTCAAGCAGGTCGAGATCCGCGCTCAGCGCATTGCCGCGAACCGATAGATAAGTTGGCCAATCCAGCAGACCGGCCTGCCATGCAAGCTCGGCGGCATGACGGGCCTCATCAAGCTGCCGCGCGTGGATGGTCAACGCGCTGCGCCGCTGCTGCATGCTGGCGAGGTCGGCCAGCAGCCGCTGGATGTCACTGCGAGTGCTCAGCACGCGTGCCTCGTAGTCGTCCTTCAACTGCTGGCGAGTCGCCTGCTCGATGGCGATGTTGCCGCGGTTGCGATCGAACAGCGGCAGCGTGATGCCGATGCTGTAACCATTCGTGTACACCGGGGTAGTGTCGCGTGCCGTATTCACGCCGATGCTGAGCGCCGGGAACTGGGCGAGTACCGCGCCGCGCAGCCGCGCTTCCTGCGACTGATAGCCTGCCTGCAGTGCGAGCAGATCCGGCCGCCGCCGCGGCAGATCGAGCAGCGACTGCTGCACCTGCTCCGGGGTCGACTCGACCTGATACGGCGCGCCGACCAGGTCGAGCGGTGCGGTCGACGCCAGACCCAGCAGAACATGCAGATCGCTTTCGGCCTGATGCAACGCGACCGCACTGTCGGTCAGTCGTTTGCGCACGTCCGCACCGGCATTGAGCCCTGCACTGGCGCTGTCGTAGGTGAGATTGCCGCTATTCAACGCCGCACCAAGGTCATGCTCGACGGCAATCAGTGCGGCCTGTTCTGTCTGAAGCCGGACCTGCTGTGCACGCAGGGTCAGCACCTGGTCGAACAGCAGCCTTGCCTGCGCCACGGCCTGCCACTCGGCCCATAACAGTTCAAGGTTGACCTGATCAGCCTGACTGCGCGCCGCCGCCTTGCGCGACGAACGCGTCAGCAACGCGGTGATGTCTTCACTGAGACCGAGGCTGAATGCACTGGTCAATCCGGTGCCGGAGCCCTTGGGGAAATCATTGCTGAAACTCACTGACGGATCGGGCAGCAGACCGGCCGCGAACGCCTGCGCGCGGGATATTCCCAGCTCGTCGCGCTTGAGTTTCAACGGCGGGCTGTTTACCACCGCCAGCATCGCGACTTCGGTAACGTCCAGGCCATCGGATAGATCGAAGCGATGGCTCGACAACGTCGACATCGGCATGTCGACCGTCGGCGCCGTGAGTTGCGCCACGCTGGCCGCGCCCGATCCGCTATCGAGCGGCAACGGCGCGTACGAGGCGCAACTGGACATCATCAGTCCGGTGATCATCCATGTTGCCCACCAGCAACCACGGCCAGGGCGCCCATGAGTGGAAAGGTGTTGCCACGCTGCGGTGACGTGCGGGGGCCGGGCATGTTGCATGACGACAGCTTGACGCCTGCCGCTTAGTCGTTTCTTAAGGGCGTACCTTCACCCGTGCAAGGTTGCTTCAAACGCCGGCCGCGCGTTGCGCGCGGGGCATGCCGGCGCAACGCCGTCGGGCGCTGCGCCGGCAACAAGTCACATCAATTCCTGGTCGCGCTGCTGGCCGCTTCGGCCTGCTCACGCACATCCAGTCGCTGCCCGAGACGATCGAGGTTGGTCAGCGACATCAAATGGGCGTAGATCCAGCCGAAGACGCCTTCACGGGCAAACTCGTGGGCGGTTTTCTCGTCCAGATTGCGCACCTTCTCCTCGTTGATCACGAACAGGCCATTGAGGTTGATCGAGCGGGCTTCGGTGCCGTCACGGCTGGGCTTCTGCAGCCGGACATTGCGCGGCATCAGCAAGTCATGCTTGTTCAGCTGCTGCATGAACCAGCGCGTGCGTGCCACGTTCTGCTGGAACTCACCGAGGAATTTCACCGCATTGGTCAGTAGGTCGGTATCGGTGCCGTCTTCCTTGAACAGGCGCTCGCCTTCGACTGTATTGAAGCCTTCGTAGCGCTCGTCGAGAAATACCGTGAGATCGTCGCCTTCCTGGCCATCCGGCTTCTCGGCCAGCACAAACGGATAGCGACGCACGAACGCCGGGATATAGGTGTTCGATGCCCACTGACCGTCGGCATCGACATAAAGATTTTCGTCCTGGCGCAAGCCGAGCAACGCGATGGGACCCGCGTCGGCAACGCTGTTGCCAGCGAACACGATCGGTAGGTCCCGCGCAGCAACGGGGAACTCCGCGCCGGTCAGCGGCACCGAATGGACACTCATCGCGAACTTCGTGTTCGGCACGCTCTTGAGACGCAGATCCTTGTGCTCGGTGCGGTTGAGCGGCACCGGGCGCTCGTATAAAAGGACTTCAGCCACGTTGATACCTCATGCCCCGCCGTGCCGGAGTCGCCACCAGGCGCCCCCTCCCAAACCCGGCGATCGGGTCTATGTCGATCTCCAATCATATCAGCGCAACCAGGCGTCGGCGACCGGCCCCGGGCAGGGTCCCAGGGGCCGCTGGACGAGCCGTCGGCCACACTTGCATGCGAATTGCAATGAAATTGTTCTATGCTGCGGAAAACAGGGCCTCTTGCATTGCCGAACCGATCTCAAAGCCCAGGCTGAAGGACGATCTACATGCTGATGGAAGTGCCAAGCCGGCTGATGGAAGTGCCAAGCCGGGCCGATCTCAACGTGACCCGGGTGCTATCGCTGGACGCCGCCGGCCGTATCCTTGACTGGATCAGCTGGCAGGAAGCGGTTTGCCTGTATGTCCGCGATGCGGTCGCCTGGACGCTGGGCGACCCCTGCCTCACCGTGCATGGCGGCATGAATCGCCTGCTTGGCGCACAAAGCCTGCTGCAGCTGCATCCGATCGTCGCCAGCACCGGCCATTGCCGCGACCATGCGATCGATCCAGCACCGGCACTGACCAATACCGCGCTATTTGCCCGTGATCGCCACCTGTGCCTGTACTGCGGCGACCACTTCACCCGCGGCGAGCTGACCCGCGACCACGTGCTGCCGATTTCCAAACACGGCAAGGACGAGTGGGAGAACGTGGTCAGCGCCTGTCTCGTGTGCAACCTGAAGAAGAGCAACCGCACGCCGCAGCAGGCCCATATGCCGCTGCTCGCGGTGCCGTACCGGCCGAGCTGGGTCGAGCACCTGATCCTGTCCAACCGCAATATTCTGGCCGACCAGATGGAATTCCTGGTCAGTCATCTACCACGCGATCGCCGGCCGCACAACGCCTGAGAGCCTGTCTGAACGGGGCGATCGTGCCCGTTTGCCCGGACTATGCCCCGGCATTGCCCTTGCCCCGCCTCGCCGCTGGGCCAACAATACGCAAATGATTGACCTTGTCCGCTACCCCCATCTGGCGAAAATCGACGCGCCCGCCGATTTGCGCCGCGTCCCCGATGATGAGTTGTCTGCCGTTGCCGACGAGCTGCGCCAGTACCTGATTGAAGCGGTCGCCAGCTCCGGCGGCCATTTCGGTGCGGGTCTGGGCGTGGTGGAACTCACCGTCGCGCTGCACCACGTGTTCAATACGCCGGATGATCGTCTGGTCTGGGATGTTGGCCATCAGTGCTATCCGCACAAGATTCTCACCGGCCGCCGCGAGCGCATCACCACGATCAAGAAGAAGGACGGCCTGGCACCGTTCCCGCGCCGCGAAGAGAGCGAGTACGACACCTTTGGCGTCGGCCACTCGTCCACCTCCATTTCCGCCGCCCTCGGCATGGCGATCGCCGCGCAGCGCAAGAATGACCATCGCAAGGTGGTCGCTGTCATCGGTGACGGCGCGATGACCGCCGGCATGGCGTTCGAAGCGCTGAACCATGGCGGCGACGTCGAGCCGAACATGCTGGTGGTGTTCAACGACAACGGCATGTCGATCAGCGAGAACGTCGGTGCGCTGACCAAGATGATGGCCCGCGCGATGGCCAGCCGCACGCTCAACGCGTGGCGCGAGCGCGCCAAGCGGGCGATCCCGAAGCAGTCGCTGTTCGGCCGCTTCTTCAAGCGTTGGGAGGAGCATGCCAAGGGCATGTTCGTGCCCAGCACGCTATTCGAGGAGCTGGGCTTCCACTACACCGGCCCGATTGACGGTCATGACATCCCCCAGCTGCTGCAGGCGCTGCGTACGGTAAAGGATTTGCCGGGCCCGCAATTGCTGCACGTGATCACGACCAAGGGCAAGGGCTATGCGCCGGCCGAACAGGCGCAGATCGAATACCACGCGGTCGGCCCGTTCGATCCGCAGGCTGGGCTGGTCAAGAAGAACGCACCGGCCAAGCCGACCTATACCGATATCTTCGGCGAGTGGCTGTGCGACCAGGCCGCCGCCGATGAGCGCCTGCTCGGGATCACCCCGGCCATGCGCGAGGGCTCCGGCCTGGTGCGCTTCTCCCGTGAATACCCGCAGCGCTATTTCGACGTGGCGATCGCCGAGCAACATGCGGTAACGCTGGCCGCCGGCATGGCCTGCGAAGGCGCCAAGCCGGTCGTGGCGATCTATTCGACGTTCCTGCAACGCGCCTACGATCAAGCCATTCACGACGTCGCGCTGCAAAACCTCGACGTCACATTCGCGATCGACCGCGCTGGCGTGGTTGGCCCGGACGGCGCCACCCATTCGGGCAGCTTCGACCTTACCTTCCTGCGCTGCCTGCCAAACATGATCATCATGGCGCCGGCAGACGAAAACGAATGCCGCATGATGCTGAGCACCGGCTTCCAGTATCACGGCCCAGCCGCCGTGCGCTACCCGCGAGGCAGCGGTCCCGGCACCGCCATCCACAAGGAACTGGACACGTTACCGATCGGCAAGGCCGAACTGCGTCGACGCGGTCATGGCCTGGCTATCCTGAGCTTCGGCGCGATGCTGGCGCCAGCCGCGACGATCGCTGCGGAACTCGACGCGACGCTCGTCAACATGCGTTTCGTGAAGCCACTGGACGAGGCATTGATCCTGGAGTTGGCGAAGAGCCACGGTGCCTTCGTCACGCTGGAAGACAACGCGGTGGCCGGTGGCGCCGGCTCCGCCGTGGCCGAATGTCTGGCCGCCCACGGCATCACCCTGCCGATCCTGCATATCGGCCTTCCAGACGTCTATCTGGAACATGGCAGTCGTGAGGAAGTATTGACGATGGCCGGGCTCGATCTATCCAGTATCCGCAACACTATTTACGCACGATTTCCGCTCGCAGGAACGATGAAACAGGCAAGCGCGAGCGCGTGAGGTCCAGACGCGAGTTCGCGCCTGGACCCTGTTCGCGTTCTGTTGTGCGCATCACAAGCAAGTAAGAGGCGCAGGCCACACCCCATTGAGGCCGTCTGGCCACCAGCGAAGCCGGCTGCTTTGCTCCTCCCCCTCCTTGCAGGGGAGGTTGGGAGGGGGTGGCCTTTGATCTTCGGGCCCCAGAGCAAGCCCACCCAACCCTCCCCTGCAAGCAGGGGAGGGAGCGCTCCTGTTTCCTGCACGCAAGATCTAGAACGGATTCCCGAAGTCTCTGATACCGTGGCGGCAAATCGAAACGGGATGGCTACCGTCTTTGACTGGCCACCCAGTCAGGAGACGCGTCAGCATGACCGAGTGGATCGCACGTCTTGTCGATGCCAGCCGACGGCACGCGTGGCTGACCACGCTGTCCTTCGCCCTGCTTGCCACCATCTGCCTGTGGTTTGCCGCCGGCCACCTGGGTATCGATTCGGATACCGATCACCTGTTCTCCACCAGCCTGCCATGGCGGCAGCAGGAACTGGCAACGGATCGCGAGTTTCCACAGTTCAACGATGTGCTGGTCGCGGTGGTACGCGGCGCTACCCCCGAGGAAACCGATGCTGCCGCGGCCGCATTGGCCAAAGCGCTGCAGGCTGATCACAGTCATTTCCGCGATGCGACCCGACCGGATGCCGATCCGTTCTTCCGACATGAAGGTCTACTGTTGCTGTCAGGGCAGGACCTGAGCAAGTTGCTCGATTCGCTGTTGAACGCACAACCACTGCTCGGGCCACTCGCCACCGAGCCGTCCGCGCTCGGGCTACTCCACGGCGTCTCATTGATGGCGCAAGGCGTGCGCATCGAGCATGCTGATCTCAGTGCCTACAAGCCTGCGCTGGAACAACTGCGTCAGGTGCTGGATTCCTCCGCCGCTGGCCACGCCGTGCCGCTGTCATGGCAAAACCTGCTCGGCACGGGCTTCGACGGGGACGCCAATCCGATGCGACTCGTCTTGATTCATCCGGTGATGCAGGCAGGTGCACTGCAACCCGGTCTTGCCGCCACCCAGGCGCTTGAACGCATCGGCGCCACCCTGCCCGAAGTGCGCAGCGGTCGTGCCAAAGTCGACTACACCGGTTCGCTCGCGCTTTCGGATGTGCAGTTTGGCGCACTGACCGAAGGCATCGTGGGCAGCACGCTGGTCACCCTTGTACTGCTGGCGCTGTGGTTGTATCTGGCGCTGCGTTCGTGGCGCCTGATCGTACCGATCCTGCTCAACCTCTTGGTTGGGTTAGCGCTTACGCTCGGCTTTGCGGCACTCGCGATCGGCACGTTGAATCTGATCTCCGTGTCATTCGCCGTGTTGTTCGTTGGTCTCGCCATCGACTTCGCGATCCAGTTCGCGGTGCGTCTGCGTGACGTGCGCCGACAGCAGCCTTCACTGGTTGGCGCGCTGCGCCAGACCGGCACGATCGCGGGCCTTCAGATCTGCGTGGCCGCTGTCGCGATTGCGTGCGGCTTTCTTGCCTTTGCGCCGACGGCTTTTGTCGGCGTCGCACAGCTTGGCCTGATTGCCGGTGTCGGCATGTGCCTCGCGTTGCTGTGCACGCTCACTCTGCTACCCGCCCTACTGTGGCTGTTCCAGCCGCGCGACCAGGGTGGCGAACTGGCGCTGCTGTTCGGCGTGCGCTGGGATGCGGCGATTCGGCATCGGCGCAAGGGAGCCCTGCTGCTGTTCGCGTTGCTTGGCACCGCCGGCGCGGTCGCCGCCGTGAGCATGCCGTTCGATGCCAACCCGCTGGATACCCAAGCACCCGATTCCGAGCCCATGCGAACGTTGCGCAGCATGGCCGACAACCCACTCACCAACCCATTCAATATCAACATCATGGTGCATGGCCTGGCGCAGGCACGCACGCTAAGTGCACAGCTGGAAAAGCTGCCGGAAGTGTCCAGCGTGATTTCGGCGGCGACCTTCGTGCCACCAGGCCAGTCCGCCCTGCTCGACCAACTGGAGCAGGCGCAGGATTTGATGCTGCCCTCGTTGACCCCACGCGCCGCGCCGACACCGGTCACGCCCGCGGCGCTACGCGATGCCATTGTCGATACCCGCAGCTCCATCGCCGACGCCAGCCAAGAGCTGCCGCCCGATTCGCCGTTGCGCGGTATCGACGCCGCGCTACAGCGCTTGAGTCAAGCACCCGATAGCCAACTGCTGGCGATGAACGCGGCGGTCAGCCGCTTCCTGCCCGAACAGCTTGCCAGCCTGCGCGACGCACTGGATGCAAACGAGATCACCCTGCAGAACCTACCCGCATCGATCCGTTGCGATTGGCTTAGCCCGCAGGGACAAGTGCGCATCCAGGTGTCGCCCACTACCGCCTCACAGGACACCGCGGGCCTTCGCCGCTTTGTGCTTGCCGTGCAAGCCATCGCGCCACAGGCTGGGGGGCCGGCGGTGACCACCATCGCGTCGGCGGATACCATCATGCGCGCGTTCCAGCAGGCAGCCGTACTGGCGACGCTGGCGATTGCGCTGGTGCTGCTGGCGGTGCTGCGCCGGTTTCTTGATAGCGGCATCGTGCTGCTTACACTGGGAATGTCGGCGCTGTTGACTGCACTGTTGGCGAGACTTGACGGCATGGCGATCAACTACGCCAACATCATCGCGCTACCGCTGCTGCTCGGCGTCGGCGTGTCGTTCAATGTGTACTTCGTGATGAACTGGCGCGCCGGCATGCGCGCGTTTGTCGGCTCCGCTTCGGCGCGCGCCGTGCTGTTTTCGGCCTTGACTACCGGTACCGCGTTCGGATCGTTGGCGCTGTCGCACGACCGCGGCATGGCCAGCATGGGCGCCATGCTTCTGCTCAGTCTGTGCGCCGTGCTGTTGGCCACCTTCGCGTTTCTGCCGGCGTTGCTGTATGCGCTCACTCCCGAGGCCGAGCGCTATACCTCATGACCAGCCCAGTACCACCCAGCTGAGCCCCGTCAAGACCGCAGATTGAACGACAGCTTCGTCGGGACTATCACCATGTCCCGATGTGGTCGCGTCGGCATCAGCCGCGCCAACAGCCGCCGCTGACGCGGTCCCGCTGCTCAAGATCCTGCACAGTCACGACCTCGACATAACCTGCTGCACGGAGCAACGCACGCGCAGCCTCCCCTTGATTCCAGCCGTGCTCGAACAATAGCCAGCCGCCGACTTCGAGAAGCTCGCCGGCTTCGCCGACAATGCGGCGGATGGCATCGAGGCCATCGCTGCCGGAAGCCAGCGCGTCAGCCGGCTCGAAACGTAGATCTCCCTGACCGAGATGCAGATCGGCTGCTTCGATGTAGGGCGGATTGGAGACAATCAGGTTGAAGCGCCGGCCGGCCAGCGGTGTCAGCCAGTCTCCCTGTGCGAAAGTAACATTGAGGACACCCAGGCTTGATGCATTGCGCTGTGCGACCGCGAGCGCTTTCGCGCTGGCATCGGTGGCAACCACCTGCGCGCCCGGCCGCTCATGCGCAATCGCCAACGCAATGGCGCCGCTGCCAGTACCCAGATCCGCCACGGCGCCGCCAGCCGCATACGGCAATCGTGCAAGTGCCAACTCCACCAACAACTCGGTTTCCGGCCGCGGGATCAGCGTAGCCGGCGTCACCTCCAACTCAAACGACCAAAAGCCGCGACGCCCGATGATATAAGCCACCGGCTCACCGGCAACGCGACGCTCGACCAGCGAGGCATAGGCCGTCTGGACGTCTCTATCCATTACGTCGTCGGCATGCGCGATCAGCCAACTGCGTGGCTTGCCGAGCACATGCAGCAGCAGTATTTCAGCGTCGATGCGTTCACCGAGGCGTTGCGTCGCTGCGAGGAGGGCTCCACGTACATCAGTCATGTGGCGGCGACTCCGCAACAGGCATGACGGGCAACTGGGGCGGCGCAACTCCCGATGACTTCGGCTCGGGCTTGCGCCAGTAGCCACCACGCGTCCATGCCTCGAAGCCCCAGCGCAACCAGCCGATCAACGCGTTCGCCAGCCAAAGCGCCCATGCCAGCATGGCGAGCTTGTACACCCACAGAGACACACTGAACACGCCACCACGCGGCAACGCATCGGAACTCTGGTCAGCGAACCAATGCAGATTCCATGCACTGGAGTCGTTGCCGGCCACATGCATGTCAGGCAGGCCAAGCAAGCCCTTGGGCACAGCCGCAATCAATACCGCCAATGCGACCAGGGTCAATGCGGCAAGTCCCACCTGCAGCAGGTTGAACTTCGTCGCGCCCCACTGTTCCGATGGCGTATTGCGCGAGCGCAGCCCGAGCAGAATCAGCCAGACCACCACCAGCGCGTACGCGCTCCACGCAAATGCGGAAAAGCCGAGCCCGAGTAACAACCAGTGCTGGAAGCGCAACGGCGTCGGCGCGTAGCGTGCCAGCAGCCATGCGGCCAGCAGCAATACGATCAACTGCGACCAGTACAGCACCGCCGGGCCAACCGTCGGCCCCCAGGTCCACAGCACCCAGCGATCCTGCGGCAGCTGCAGCGTGAGGTCGATGTTCGCTACTGGCGCGTGCAGCGCGAACGTCGGCGTGAGCATCCGTGCGGCGATACCCTCCGACTCACGCAGGCGCAGCGTGTAGGTGTGTTCGCCAGGCAATAGCGGAAGGCCGAGCCTGCCATCGCGCACGGCTAGATTGATCGACTCACCGTCGCGCTTCGCATCCAGCAATTCGCTGCCTTCAGGCAGGCTTATCGCATGCTCGCCGCCACGGGTGCTGCGTGCATGCAGGCTCAGCGTGAGCTCGCTGGCACGCGCGCCGGCCGTGCTGTCGAGCTGCACGCTGTCAAAGGCAAGGCTGTCGCCTGCCGTCGCTACCGGCTGACTCAAGGCGAGCTGCAAGCTCTCACCCGGTAGTGGCTGGAAGCGCAGCCCGTCACTGCTGGCGCTGGTCGGCACACCCTTCGCTTCGACGTGCCACATCGGCGATGCATGTACCTCCCACACTTCGGCACGCTCACCGAGTGCTGGCGCTTGCAGCGACAGTTGCGCCGCGTGATCGAGGCGGCTGGTCCAACGCACGACGTTGCTGTTCGCGTTGAAGGTGACGCTGATACGGCCATCCTTGACCAGCGCATCGTCACCGAGCGGATGCTCGCCGGGCAGCAACGGCAGCGTCGTGCTGAAACCACCCTGCTGCGGAGCGATGCGTTCGACCTGATTCTCCACGACCCAATCGACGCCCAGCGCAAGGCTTCGGGTCAAACGCACGTAGGGTGGGAAGCTCTGCACCGCCGGTGACAGATCCTTGCCGTCGCTGGTAGTACGCACGCGATGCAGCGCAATGCTGTCACCCAGCGGCCGGCCGTCATCGACACCATCCAGCGACCATCCCTGGCCACTGAACGCGATGTACTGCGGACGCATGGTGAAGCGCAGGTTGGCGCTATCCGCCGCACCGATGCGGTAGTGCAGGCTTACCCGATGCACGCCGCGATCCAGCCGCACCAACAGCTGATCATCATTGCGCGTGAGCGCCGCCTTGGTGTGACCGTCAACGCTGACGTCAGACAATTGCAGCGCGTCGTCCGCCTGTGGGAGCGGCAGCGCGATGGCTGCACCGACATGAGTTTCAAGTTCCACATCGAGCACATCGCCATTGGTCTGCAGCTGGGCCTGGGCTACCTCGGCGCATGCTGGCGCGCACTTTGGTGCCTCCAGGAGCCGATTGCTCAACTGACTCAGCAGCTCCGGGCTCGGCATGCTCTGCGCACGTGCGCCCACCGGCAAAAGTGCAAGAGCAAGCAGGGCGACACCGACGACGCCACTGCCCCGCCAGTCACGCCAGCGGCCACGCCATGGCAACAACAAAGTGCTCAGCAACTTTGCCAGCAAGGCCGCCAGCAGGGCCACCATCGCCACGCGCAGCAAACGCACCAGCCATGCGGGCGCGATCACCAGACGAGTGCTCTGCTGTGTGGTCAACGGACCGGACCAGCCGAGACGATAATTGTTGTCTTCGTCCCAGTGCGGCGTGCCGGCGCCGGCCTGGATTAGCGCACGGTTGTCCTGCTCTGAACTCACCAGCGTGGATGCCGTTGTCCTTAGCCCTCCCGTCACGACCACGCCCTCAAGCATCGGCGGAGGCGACGCGACGGCATTGGCGCTCATTTCCACCATTGGCGCTGGCGCAGGTGGCGAAGGTGGTGCCGGCATGGCGGCGGGCAATCGCT
This sequence comes from Rhodanobacter sp., assembly GCA_049280175.1. GTDB lineage: Bacteria > Pseudomonadota > Gammaproteobacteria > Xanthomonadales > Rhodanobacteraceae > Rhodanobacter. The sequence continues at coordinate 47 of JBAPPP010000266.1, read as the reverse complement.
CTTTCATTGTCCTCCCATAAATCTGGTCCTGTGCTGCCTGCGGAGCG
>JBAPPP010000265.1:0-6615 GCA_049280175.1 Rhodanobacter sp. | reverse complement strand
ACGATGTGCTGCAACGTACGCGCAGCACCGAGGCACAAACCGAACTCGACGCGATCAGTCGCCGTCGCAACGTGCGCGGCGCGTTCGCACTGCGCCCAGGCGTCGAGCTGCCCGCACATGTGGCGATCCTCGACGACGTGATGACCACCGGTGCCACGCTGGCCGAATGTGCGCGCGTCCTCAAGCAGGCCGGCGTGCAGCGCGTCGACGTCTGGGCGCTGGCACGGGCGCCCTCGCCACGCGGGTGATGAAGAGCGAGTCCCTGACTCCTCAGCGCACCGCCAGCGCCACCACGATACCGATCCATACGGTTAGGCCGAGCCAGTTGTTGTGACGGAATGCGGCGAGGCAGGCGTCGCGTTGGCGATCGCGGATCAGCCACATCTGGTAGCCGAACAGTCCCGCGGCGACGAGCAGGCCGAGCCAGTACGGCCAGCCGAGCGCGGCGCGCTGGCCGACGAACAGCATGGTCAGCAGGAACGTACCCATCAGCACGCCCAGGATCGGCAGGTCGGCATCGCCGAACAGGATCGCGGTGGAGCGCGCACCTGCTTTCAAATCGTCTTCGCGATCGACCATGGCGTACTCGGTGTCGTAGATCACCGACCACAGGATGTTTCCTATGAACAGCAGCCAGCCAACGGGGGGCACGCTGTTCGTCACCGCCGCAAACGCCATCGGGATCGACCAGCCGAAGGCGGCACCCAGCACCACCTGCGGCATGTAGGTGTGGCGCTTGGTGAACGGATACAGCGCTGCCAGCGCTGCGCCCGCGAACGACAGCTCGATCGTGAGTTTGTTGGTGAACAGCACCAGCACGAACGCGAACACGAGCAGCGCGGCGAATACGACCAGGGCCTCGCGCGGCGTCACCCGACCGCTGGCGATTGGCCGGCCAGCGGTGCGTGCCACCTGTGGGTCGAGCTTGCGATCGGCGTAGTCGTTAATCGCGCAACCGGCCGCGCGCATCGCGAATACGCCGAGCGTGAAGATGATCAGCGGTTTCCACGGCGGGAAATCGCTTGCCGCCAGCCACAGCGCCCACCAGGTCGGCCACAGCAGCAGCAACGCACCAATCGGCCGATCCATCCGGGTAAGCACCAGGTAATCCAGCGCCTTCTCGCGATAACGTGCGGGCAAATTTTGCAGCAGCCAACTCAGTACCCGTGTGGCGCGGGTGGAGCTGTCGGCCGGGCGCACCGGCTTCTTGACCGTATATTTGGCTGTGCCGGGGTACTGGCGCGTCGCCGGCGGCGCCGTCGGTTTGCGTTGCTGGCGTTTGCGGGAGGAAGAAGCCATCGGACCAGTTTAGCGTGACCCAGGGTCCATGGTCGCGTGACGGGGCGCCCGAAACGATGTCATCGATCGCATACATGTTTGGTGCGAAGATTGGACGCTCCCCCTCCTGGTTTTATCGCGGAGCCCGCTCATGCCGAATGCCATCGACCACATCGCGCTGATGGTGCGCGATCCGGCCCGGACCGCAGCGCTGTACTCGCAGTTGTTCGGAGACGCCATCATCACCCCCAGCCGGGAGGTGGGTCATCACGCCAGCCTGGTACAGCTCGGTGGCACCTGCTTCGTGTTGTCGCATGGCGAGCCGCCGATGAAGTGCAATGGCGACCATATCGCGCTCTCGGTGAGCAAGGCGGAACAACTGATCTGCGCAGCCAAGCTCAAGTCATTGGGTATCGAGTGCCAGTTTGCGCGAGGGGGCACCGCGCTGTACTTCACCGATTTCGACAACCATGTTTTCGAGCTGGACTCGGAAGGTGGCGGCGTAACAAGTTAGCGCCGGACGGCGCAAGAAAATACTCAGTCGCGCAGCAGCAGGCGATACGCCGGGTGCGCGCTCTCATCCACGTAGGGATAACCAAGCGTGGCGACGAAGCGCTGGAACAGTGGCTGCTCCGCGTCGGGTACCTGGATGCCGACCAGGATGCGGCCGTAGTCCGCGCCGTGATTGCGGTAATGAAACAAGCTGATGTTCCAGTCCGGGTGCAGTTGCCCGAGAAAGCAGGTGAGTGCGCCGGGGCGCTCGGGGAATTCGAAGCGGTACAGGCGCTCGTCCTGTGCCAGTGAGGAGCGTCCGCCGATCATGTGGCGCAGATGCAGCTTGGCCAGCTCGTCATCGGTGAGATCAAGCACGCCGAACTGCTGCCCGTGGAACGCGTCGATCAGCGCCTCGCGCTCACCGCTGTCGGCGGTCTGCACGCCGACAAAGATATGCGCCTGACTGGCGTCGCCGATGCGGTAATTGAACTCGGTGATGTTGTGCTGGCCAAGCGCAGCGCAGAAGCGGCGGAAGCTGCCGCGCTGTTCCGGTATGGTCACCGCGAATACTGCCTCGCGCTGTTCGCCCAGCTCGGCGCGTTCGGCGACGAAACGCAGGCGATCGAAATTCATGTTGGCGCCGGAGACGATCGCCACCAGCACGTCGTCGCCAGTGGCGCCGTGGGTGGCGACGTACTGCTTAAGCCCGGCCAGCGCCAGCGCACCGGACGGTTCCGGCACGCTGCGGGTATCCTGGTAGATGTCACGGATCGCGGCGCAGATCGCGTCGTTGTCCACTCGCAGCATCGCGTCCACATGCTGCTGGCACAGGGCGAATGTATGCGCGCCGACTTGTTTCACCGCCGTGCCGTCGGCGAACAGGCCGACCTCGTCCAGCACCACCCGTGCGCCGGCTTCGAGCGAGCGCGCCATCGCGTCGGCATCGGCTGCCTGCACACCGATCACACGCACGTCCGGACGCATTGCCTTGATGCATGCCGCGACGCCAGCCAGCAGTCCACCGCCGCCGACCGGTACGAACACCGCATGCAGCGGGCCTGGATGCTGGCGTAGAATTTCCAGCGCCACCGTGCCCTGGCCGGCAATTACCGCCAGATCGTCGAATGGATGCACGAACGTGGCGCCACGCTCGGCCTGCAGCTGCGCCGCCGCAGCCTGCGCATCGCTGAAGGAATCGCCGACCAGCACGATCTCCACCATCGCGCCGCCAAGTCGGCGCACCGCGTCCACCTTCACCTGTGGCGCGGTCACCGGCATCACGATGATGGCGCGGATGCCCAGCTTCGCCGCGGCCAGTGCGACGCCCTGTGCATGGTTGCCGGCCGAAGCGGCGATCACTCCGTGCGCTCGCTGCGTCGCGTCCAGCTGCACCATGCGGTTATATGCGCCGCGCAGCTTGAACGAGAACACCGGCTGCTGATCCTCGCGCTTGAGCAGCACCTGGCAACCAAGTCGCGTGCTGAGCAGCGGTGCCGGCTCCAGCGCGGATTCCTGCGCTACCTCGTAAACCCGTGCCGCACGTATCAGTGCAAGCAGATCGGTGGCCGCTACGGCATCGTCATCCGTGAAAAGCGCAGCGGCGGTGGTCACGCCGCCAGTGCCGTCGCTGGATGGGCCACCTGCAGCACGTCGACCAGCTTGCGCGTCTGCTGCAGGATCTGGGTGAGCGCGATATCGTCGCACTGCAGGCTCAGCGTCAGGCGCGAGACCGACGGATCATGCGTCGCCGCCACGGTGAGCGTGTCGATGTTGTAGCCGCGCGCTGCGAACAGTCCGGCCACGCGCACCAGTGCACCAGCTTCGTTCTGCAACAGGATGGAAAGGGTGTGGTTCATGGTGGACCTCTCTTCGATCTCGTCATCCCGGCGCAGGCCGGGATCCAGGGGCCAAGCGCCGACGACATTGGGTGGTCAGCTTTGCTATTGATAAGCGCGTCCGGCCTTCGCCGGGTCGACGAGCTTCACAACGACGAACGTCAGAACATCCCGCTGGCGGCAGTCTCGTGTGGCGTTGGTGCATCGCGCGAAGCAATGAAATCTCCAGTGATCATCTGCGCGTAGCTGGCACCGGGGCCGACCATCGGATACACGCCAGCATCCGGGTCGATCATCACTTCAAGAAAGGCCGGCCCATCGAACGCGAGGAAGGCGGCGATCGTCGCCTCCAGTTCCTCCTTGCGCTCCAGCCGTTGCGCCCATGCGAAACCGTCGGCCTGTGCAGCAAGCACGAAATCCTTCTTGTGCAGGCTCTTGTCGGAGGCGGCGAAGCGGCCTTTGAAGAACAGCTTCTGCCACTGCCGTACCATGCCGTCGCCGACGTTGTTGAGTACGACGACTTTTATCGGTAACGCGTAGGTGGTGACGGTTTCCAGCTCGCCGATGTTCATGCGGATGCTGGCATCGCCGTCGATGTCGATGACGAGCTTGTCCCGGTGGGCGAATTGCGCACCAATCGCCGCCGGCAGCCCGAAACCCATCGTGCCCATCGAGCCGGACGTGAGCCAATGCCGCGGTGCGCGGAAGTCGAAATACTGCGCTGCCCACATCTGGTGCTGGCCGACGCCGGTGCTGATGATCGCGCGGCCGTCGGTGTGCCGGTTGATCGCCTGTAGTACTGCATAGGGCTGGATCAACGTACTGTCGCGGTCATAGTTCATCGCGTGTACGCGTTTCAGATTCGCCACCTGCCCATGCCAGGCATCGAGCGACGGATAAAGGTCATGCGCGAGGCCGTACGCGGTGAGCCGTTCCAGTGCGCGCGCCATGGGGCCGACGTGATGCCAGTGCACGGGCTTCACCTTGCCGATCTCGGCCGGATCGATGTCGAGCTGGGCGATGAACTTCGCCCGCGGCGCGAACTTGTCCGGCATACCGGCGACTCGGTCGTCGAAGCGCGCGCCCAGCGCGAGCACGAAGTCGCAATCCTCCACGGCATAGTTTGCGTAGGCGGTGCCGTGCATGCCCAGCATGTGCAAGGCCAATGGGTCAGTAGTGTCGAAGGCGCCCAGCCCCATCAAGGTTGTGGTCACTGGCAGTGCGAACGTGTCGACGAAGACGCGCAAAGCCGCCGCCGCGTCCGCTGCAACCACGCCGCCGCCGGCATAGATCAATGGCCGCTTTGCCTGCATCAACGCGGCGAAGAACGCGGCGCAGTCGGCATCGCTCAGCGTTGCCTGTTCCACCGCGTGCAGTCGGGCACGGTAGCCGGCCAACGCCAGCTCGCCCTTGCCATGAAAGCTGAGCGCGGTGTTCTGCACGTCCTTCGGCACATCCACCACCACCGGCCCCGGGCGACCGCTGCGGGCGAGCGTGAACGCGGTACGCAGAGTCGCTTCCAGCTGGCTGGTGTCGGTGACCAGGAATACATGCTTCGCGCAGGCGCCCATGATGTTGCTTATTGGTGCCTCCTGAAATGCGTCGCTGCCAATCGAACTGCTCGCTACCTGGCCGCAGATCACCACCAGCGGAATCGAATCGGCCATCGAGTCGCGCACCGGCGTGACCATGTTCGTCGCGCCGGGACCGGAAGTGACCACCGCCACGCCGACCTTGCCGGAAGCGCGCGCATAGCCCGCTGCCATGAATCCCGCGCCCTGCTCGTTGGCCGGTACGATCAACGGCATCGGCTCGTCGCCGTTGTCCTTCAGGTGCAGGGCGTTGTAGCGAAACACTGCGTCGTACACCGGCAGGATCGCGCCACCGGAATAGCCGAACAACACCTCGACGCGCTCATCGGCGAATACCTGCACGATCACGTCGGCGCCGCTCATGGGCTGACCGGCGAGCGCGTGGCGATGCGTATCGAGTTCGGTTTTCAGTGGTTGCGCATTCACAAACAGGATTCCCTGGCATGGCGTGATGTGCTCCCTCCCCTGCTTGCAGGGGAGGGCTGGGGTGGGGTTGCTCTTGATCTTTCCGCAAGCTCGGACGACCCCCTCCCAACCTCCCCCTGCAAGCAGGGGGAGGAGCCAAAAGAGCTGAAGAGCATCAGCCCGCTTTTTTCAGCGGCGTGGCCGCCACCACCGGCGCGGGCACGCTCTGCAACCACGGCATCCGCGCACGCAGCTTCGCGCCCACCTGCTCGATCGGATGATCGAGGTCAGCCTGCTTGAGGCGCTTGTAGTTCGGCAGGCCGGCTTTGTATTCGGCCGTCCAGTTGCGTGCGAAAGTGCCGTCCTGGATGTCGTTGAGCACCTCTTTCATGCGCTGCTTGGTACCCGCGTCGACGATTCGCGGGCCGCTGACGTAGTCGCCGTACTGTGCGGTTTCGGAGACGAACTCCAGCATCCGCGTGAGGCCGCCTTCGTAGAACAGATCTACGATCAGCTTCAGCTCGTGCATCACTTCGTAGTAAGCGATTTCCGGCTGGTAGCCGGCTTCGACCAGGGTCTCGAAGCCCTTGATCACCAGCTCGCTGGCGCCACCGCACAGCACAGCCTGCTCGCCGAACAGATCGGTCTCGGTTTCTTCCTTGAAGTCGGTTTCGATGATCATCGCGCGACCGCCGCCGATGCCGTCGGCATAGCCCTTGGTCCGGGCTTCGGCCTGACCACTGACGTCCTGATGCACCGCCCAGATGCAGGGGACGCCGCGGCCACGCTCGTACTCGCTGCGCACCAGCGCGCCGGGGCCCTTGGGGGCGACCAGGATCACGTCGATATCCTTGCGCGGATCAATCTGCTTGAAGTGCACGTTGAAGCCATGCGCGAACAGCAGCGCGGCGCCCGGCTTGATGTTCGGCTCGATCGCGTCCTTGTATAGCGCTGGCTGCACCATGTCCGGGGTCAGCACGGCGACCAGGTCGGCACCGCGCACGGCCTCG
>JBAPPP010000264.1:0-6363 GCA_049280175.1 Rhodanobacter sp. | reverse complement strand
CTCTAATCCTTCAGCTAATCTCGGCACGACTTGCGTTGTAATCACGCAATGCCCATGGAATAAGTGTGGAATGAATGGGCCAGAGCCACTTTCATGCATTTCAAAAACAAAAAGCGGCATCGCTGCCGCTCTTTATTGTTCGCCATTAAATATTGCCACTCACCCGCACTTCGAATACCCACAATTCAAGCACGTCTGGCACCCATCCATCAGCACCAGTGCCTGCGTGTTGCACTTCACGCACAGCGTGGCGCCGGGTGGGAAGCCTGAAGATTCCTCGGCGTTTTTCGCGACTGAAGTCGTTCCCGCAGAAGCTGCGCTTACGTCAGAGTTTTTTTTAGCGCCAGCCTGCTCATAGGCAGCGCGCTTCTCGGCAATCAGCCGGCGCGTCGCATCATCCATCTCCGGATCGTGGATCAGGCCGATGTTTTTCATGTGCTGTTCGATCACGCCGCCGATCTCGGCGACGATGCTGGGCATGTAGACGCCGCCGGCTTTGAAGTAGCCGCCGCGGGGGTCGAACACTGCCTTGAGCTCTTCGACGATGAAGGTGACGTCGCCGCCTTTGCGGAACACGGCGGACAGGATGCGGGTGAGCGCCACGATCCACTGGAAGTGGTCCATGTTTTTCGAGTTGATGAAGATCTCGAACGGGCGGCGCAGTTCATGTGGCGTACCGAGGTTGAGCACGATGTCGTTGATGGTGACGTACAGCGCGTGCTCGAACAGCGGTGACTTGATCTTGAAGGTGGAGCCGACCAGGGTCTCGGGACGCTCCACGCTTTCGTGCATCTGGATCACTTCGGCCATCGGCGCCTCTTTCGGCGCGGCGGAAGTGACCGCGGGGGCGGCAACCTTGTCTTCGGGTTTGACCACGTTGTAGCCGGTGATCTTCTTGTCGATTTTGATTGCCATGGTGTTCGCTTCTTCTGTCGGTGACGTGCGGCGTGGTGAAAGCCTGACCTGCACTGTGTTGCGCTTCACGCACCCAGCGGTGCGGAGAGAAAAACATCCGGCCCGACCATTAGGCCGGGCCGGATGCGGTATCGCTTACTTCCGTTTTGCAGCGGCCTTCTTGGCGGCAGGTTTACGTGCCGTCTTGATGCTCGCTTTCTTGCTGGCAGTGGACCTCTTTACCGTCTTGGCGACGGCTTTCTTGCTGGCGGACTTCTTTGCTGCCGCCTTCTTTGGTGCGGCCTTCTTGTTCACACCTTTCTTGGTGCTGGCCGTCTTTTTGCTGCTGACCTTCTTTGCAACTTTCTTGGCGACAGCCGCGCCCTTCTTGGCGACGCGCTTCAACGCCTTGCTGGCGCCGCTCTTGTTGACAACCTTTTTAGCCTTGCCGACAACCTTCTTCGCCTTGCCGGCAACTTTCTTGGCGACCTTCTTGACCGCTTTCTTCGCGGCGGCGGCCTGCTTCACGACTTTCTTGGCGACTTTCTTGGCGACCTTCTTGGCTGCCTTCTTCACGACCTTCTTGGCGGCAGCCTTTTTCGGCGCAGCTTTCTTGACGGCCTTCTTCGCGGCAGCCTTCTTCACGGTTTTCTTGGCAGCTGCCTTCTTGGGCGCTGCTTTTTTCGCAGCAGCCTTTTTCGGTGCAGCCTTCTTCGCGGCGGCCTTCTTCGGCGCAGCCTTCTTGGGCGCAGCTTTCTCCGCCGCGGCCTCTTTCACCGGAGCTGCCTTCTTCTTGGCAGCGGCCTTTTTCTTCGGTGCAGCAGGTGCTGCAGGTGCCACGGGCACGGCGGCGACCGGTGCCGCGACCGGCGGCGCCGGGACGCTGACGACGGGCACTTCGGTAACGACCGGTGCTTCGTTGCTATTTACTTCAATGGCGGTATCAATGGACATGCTGATGTTCCCCTCCGATGGACTTCTTGAGTTGTCACGCGCCCAAGACGGGCGACGTTTCAGAACTGGCAGTAACTTCTGAGTCGTACATGCTCGCGGAGTTTGCGGTGTGCAACTCCGCGGCGCATGCGTGCCTAGAATTTACCGTAGTAGCCTTCCTTCAGGGCATCGAAGAGATTGGCGGCGGAATGCATTTCGCCGTCGTACTCCACCTGCTCGTTGCCTTTCAGTTCGACAACGCTACCGTCTTCCAGCTCGAAGCGGTAGAGGGTGCTTTCAAGGTCGGCTTCTTTCACCAGCACACCCTGGAACGCGGCGGGGTTGAAACGGAACGTGGTGCATCCCTTCAGGCCCTGCTTGTAGGCGTAGAAGTAGATGTCCTTGAAGTCTTCGTAGGGGTAATCGGTGGGCACGTTCGCGGTCTTGGAGATCGACGAGTCGATCCACTTCTGCGAGGCGGCCTGGATGTCGACATGCTCTTTCGGGCTGATGTCGTCGGCGGAAACGAAGTACTCGGGCAGCTTGCTGGCAGCGTCGTCGGTGAACACCTTGGCGTCCGCGTTGATCAGCGCGCGGTAGGCGAGCAGCTCGTAGCTGAGCACCTCGACCTTTTCCTTGGACTTCTTGCCTTCGCGGATCACGTTGCGCGAATAGCTGTGCGCGAAGCTCGGCTCGATGCCGTTGCTGGCATTGTTGGCGAGCGACAGCGAGATCGTGCCGGTGGGCGCGATCGAGCTGTGATGGGTGAAGCGCGCACCGGTTTCGGCGAGCTGCTCAACCAGGTTTGGCGCCACCGTGGCGATGCGCTGCATGTAGCGGCTGTACTTCGCATGCAGCACGCGACCGGGGATGCTGTCGCCGACCTTGTAGCCGTCGGTGACCATTTCCGGGCGCTTGCGCAGCATGTCGCCGGTGACGGTGAAGTCCTGCGAGAGGATCGGGGCCGGACCCTTTTCCTTGGCCAGGTCCAGCGCCATTTCCCAACCGGCCACGGCCATTTCGCGCGACACATCTTCGGTGAAGGTGACCGCATCGGCGGTGCCGTAGCGGTGCTTCAGCATGGTCAGCGTGGAGCCGAGGCCGAGGAAGCCCATGCCGTGACGGCGCTTGGATTCGATTTCGTGGCGCTGCTGTGGCAACGGCAGGCCGTTGATCTCCACCACGTTGTCGAGCATGCGGGTGAATACCTTCACCACTTCGCGGTACTCGTCCCAGTCGAAGCGCGCCTTGGGGCCGAACGGATCGCGCACGAACGTGGTGAGGTTGATCGAGCCGAGCAGGCACGAGCCATACGGCGGCAACGGCTGCTCACCGCAGGGGTTGGTCGCGCGGATGTGCTCGCACCACCAGTTGTTGTTCATCTCGTTGACCTTGTCGATCAGGATGAACCCGGGCTCGGCGTAGTCATACGTCGAGACCATGATCATGTCCCACAAATGCCGCGCACGGATCGTGCTGTAGATCTTGCAGGCAACCAGGCCGTCTTCGCGATCGACGTAGTTCTCGTGGGTCGGCCATTCGCGCCAGACCACCTTGGTCGGATCGGCGAGATCGATCTCGTGCTGTTCCTTGATGTGCACGGGATACACCAGCGGCCAATCCTGGTCGTGCTCCACCGCTTCCATGAAACCGTCGGTGATCAGCAGCGACAGATTGAACTGACGCAGGCGGCCATCCTCGCGCTTGGCGCGGATGAACTCCTTCGCGTCCGGGTGGCTGATGTCGAACGTGCCCATCTGCGCGCCGCGACGGCCACCGGCCGAGGACACGGTGAAACACATCTTGTCGTAGATATCCATGAACGACAGCGGGCCGCTGGTATAGGCACCGGCGCCCGACACGTACGCGCCGCGCGGACGCAGCGTGGAAAATTCATAGCCGATGCCGCAGCCGGCCTTCAGCGTGAGGCCAGCCTCGTGCACCTTCTCCAGGATGTCGTCCATCGAATCGCGGATGGTGCCCGACACGGTGCAGTTGATGGTGGAGGTGGCCGGCTTGTGCGCCAGCGCGCCAGCATTGGAGGTGATGCGGCCAGCCGGAATCGCACCGCGGCGCAGCGCCCACAAGAAGCGCTCATACCAGTGCCCGCGCAATTCGTCGGTCGCCTCGACGTCAGACAACGCGCGCGCGACGCGCTGATAGGTCTCGTCGATGGTGGCGTCGACCGGCTCGCCGGACTTCGCCTTCAGACGATATTTCTTGTCCCAGATGTCATATGACGCAGGTTGCAGCGGAATTTCCACGGCGACATCACGATTTGTGGCTGAATTAGTGGCTGGGGCACGCACTGTGCTCATCGGCTTCCTGACCTCCCGTTGCGGCCTCACGGCCCGGTTGTTTTTATGTGGTACGGCGGTATCGTTCAATGTGCATTTGCGGCGGTCGCCAAGTCACGAGGATTGCCCTCCGACTTGTCTGCCGCATGCCTTCGAAGACTACGACTCCCCCTGAAAGAGTACGACGCTCGGCACCAGTCCTTGTTTATCCGCTAGCATCCAGACACAAGATGTTGTGGTTGCTACCAGGATGGCAAGTTACCCCCGACGACGCTGGATGTAAAGTACTTGCGACGATCAGGGACGGATGGAACCGCGCTGCCGGCGGCTGGTCGAATGAGCGCCAACCTCAACGCCCAGGAGGATCTTCATGTTGCAGCGCCGTTTCCGTCTTTTGCACGGGCTAACCAGCCTGTTTGCGGCCGTCCTGATCGGCGTTTGGCCCGGTGCCGGACATGCCGCCCTGCCACCGGCGATCGACGGCCAGGCCATGCCGTCGCTGGCACCGATGCTTGAGCATGTGACGCCGGCGGTGGTGAACATCTCGACCAAGACCCGGGTGCAGGTGCGCGCTCCGTATTTCAACGATCCGGTCATGCGCCAGTTCTTTGGCCTGCCGACGACGCCACGCGAGCAGGTGCAGCAGAGCCTGGGTTCGGGCGTGATCGTGGACGCGGCCAAGGGCTATGTGCTGACCAACAATCATGTGGTGGGCGGCGCGGACGACATCAGCGTGACGCTGCAGGACGGTCGCACGTTCAAAGGCAAGCTGGTCGGCACCGATCCGGAAACCGACGTGGCCGTGGTGCAGATCACGGCCGACCATCTGCAGGCGCTGCCACTGGCCGACTCCAGCCAGTTGCGCGTGGGCGACTATGTGGTGGCAGTGGGCGACCCGTTCGGGCTCGGCCAGACCGTGACCGCCGGCATCGTTTCCGCACTGGGCCGCTCGGGCTTCGGCGAAAGATCCTCGGGCAGCACGGGTTACCAGAACTTCATCCAGACCGATGCGTCGATCAATCCCGGCAATTCCGGCGGCGCGCTGGTGAATTTGCGCGGCGAGCTGGTCGGCATCAACACGATGATCTTCTCGCCCTCCGGCGGCAACGTCGGCATCGGCTTTGCGATCCCCAGCGCGATCACCAGTGAGGTGATGGCGCAATTGCTGGCCCATGGCAAGGTGGAGCGCGGCAGCCTGGGCGTGCAGACCCAGGAGATCACCCCGCGCATCGCCCAGCTGCTGGCGCTGAAGAGTCGCGACGGGCTGGTCGTCACCAGCGTCAGCGATGACTCGGCCGCCGAGCACGCCGGCTTGCAGCCGGGCGATGTGCTGACCACGCTCAACGGCAAGCCGCTGAGCAGTGTGCAGCAACTGCACAACGCCGAAGTCCTGCTGCCCTTGGACAGCACGGTACAACTGAGTGTGCTGCGCGGCGGCCAGTTGCGTCAGGTCAGTGTCACCCTGAGTGCGGAAAAGCTGGTCGGCATTGATGGCGGCCAGCTCGATCCTCGACTGCGTGGGGTGCGCTTTGCTGAACTGGACCCGGACTTGCGCAGCCAGGGCGTCAGTGGCGTGGCGGTCAGTGCGGTGCAGCCTGGCAGCAGCGCTGCGCGCGCCGGGCTGACTACCGACGATGTGGTGATTGGCGTTGGCAACCAGCGCATCACCAGTCTGCATATGCTGCGCGGGCTCGCCGGGGTGAAACCGCGCCAGTTGGTGCTGGTGGTGATCGACGCTGATGGGTCACGGTATGTGGTGGTCAATTAATGGTTCGGGCCTGCAGATCGCTGCACGCATGCCCTTCGACTGCGCTGCGCTACGCTCAGGGAGAACGGAACATAAAATGCTCAGCGAGAACGGATGGAGCGTGGCTTTTTGGGCCGGCTGAGCCGCTGAGACGACGGCCAAAACAGCCAGGGACTGGCTTTTCGGCCCTGCTCTGCCGCACAGACTTGCGTACTGACCCAGTGCAAACGCATGAAAGTGCTTGATGTTTTGTGTTCAGGCCGATGAAATACGATGTCTGCTTCACCGTCTGTGTGCCTTCACCGGGCCATACTCACCCACCACACTACTGATGCCGGGGTTCTCCACCACCATGTCCGTCCGTCTTACCCGTTTGCTGTCCTTCACCCTGATCGGGGCCTGCCTCACCACTTCCGCGTTTGCTGCCAAGACCCCTACGCATTCGACGCACAAGGCCGCGACCTCCTCGAAAGAATGCGCACTGATCTGGCG
>JBAPPP010000263.1:0-6287 GCA_049280175.1 Rhodanobacter sp. | reverse complement strand
GGCGCGACGCGGCAGACGATGGCACCGGGCTCCGCTTTCGCATGACCGTCGTAGAACATGTCGCGCAGTACCGGCTCGCCGGTATCCACCAGGCTCAGCGCGCGCGTAGTCGGCACACCGAGATGATGCATCGCCTCACTGCACAGGAATTCGCGCACCGACGAGCGCAGCACCGCGCGACCATCCGCGCCACGCGAATACGGTGTCAGCCCGGCGCCTTTCAGCTGCAACTCCCAGCGCTCGCCAGAAGCATTGATTACCTCGCCCAGCGAGATCGCGCGTCCGTCACCAAGCTGCCCTGCCCAGTGGCCAAACTGATGGCCGCCGTAATTCGCCGCATACGGCTGCATGCCTTCCAGCAAGGCATTGCCGCCAAATATCTGCGCGAACTCAGGCGTGGCGATATCGGCTTCGCTGAAACCCAAAGCCGCCGCCATCTCAGCCGAATGCGCCAGCACGCGCGGCGCGGCAACCGGCGTGGGATCGACTTGCGAGTACAGCGCACCTTCGACCTGGCGCAGACGCGGTCCGCGCTCGGTATCACCGGGCACGTCGCGGATAAATGCGTTGTCGAAACGAGGGTTGAACATGGACGGCAAGATCCGATGAACGGGCTGACCCTATATTCGGGCGCGGTGTGGCACATGCAAGAGCCGCAAAGGCGCCTTGAACGAACATTTCCCCGCTCGTCATTCCTGCGAAGGCAGGGACCCAGTAGCCTTATGTCCCCAGAGAGCCAAGGGCGCTGGGTTCCTGCCTTCGCAGGAATGACGAGCAAAAGCGCAGGGGCGTCGTGGCCTCATGTCTCTGGAGAGCTAAGGGCGCCGGGTTACGCGCTACGCTCGCCCCTTCGGGGCCTCTCTTCGAGCGTTCTGCGCGCCTTGCGCTTGTCCTGCCTTCGCAGGAATGCCGGGCGAAAAGAGTGGCTTTTTGGGGCTCCTGTAAGCGCTTGGCGTTATAGTCGCCGCCGCCAGCATCAACCCGAGAACCGCATGACCGATTCGCCGCCACCCGCCAGCCTCAACGCCGATGCATTGCCCGAGGATGCGCCGTTCATCGCCGCCACCACGCAGTGGCTGGAGCGTGCGGTGATCGGGCTCAATCTGTGCCCATTCGCCCGCGCGCCGCACGTGCAGGGCAAGTTGCGCATGCGCGTAAGCCATGCGCGCGACACTGATGCGCTGCTGGATGATTTGTGCGGCGAACTTCAGTCACTCAACGCGCTGACGCCGGACGAATGCGAAACCGGTCTGCTGATCCACCCGTTTGTGCTGACGGATTTTCTCGACTACAACGATTTCCTCGACGTGGCCGATGCGGCCGTGCAGACGCTGGGCCTCGAAGGCGAGTGGCAGGTGGCCAGCTTCCATCCCGATTACCAGTTTGCCGACAGCGAGCCCGACGCGATCGAGAACTTCAGCAACCGCTCGCCCTACCCCACGCTACACCTGCTGCGTGAAGCAAGCATCGAACGCGCGATGGAAAGCATGAGCGACACCGACAGCATCTACCGGCGCAACATTGAGACGCTGCAACGGCTGGGCACCGCGGGCTGGCAGGCACTGTGGCGCGATACGAAGGATTGATCGCATTCAATTGCAACGCTCGATTCACATTCGCAACAGACGAAGCTGTCATGCTAGCGAGTGAACAATCTCCCCGACCTCTACGCGGAAAGCGTCGATCCGGGCGTGCAATGCACGTCCTGCGAAGCCATCTGCTGCCGCCTCACCGTCGTATTGATGCCGGACGATCACGTGCCGGCCTGGCTGATCCACCGCGACCTGCACGGCATGGAAACCCTGGCCAAGGGTGAGGACGGCTGGTGCGCCGCCGTCAATCCGAACACGTCCGGCTGCACGATCTACGAGGATCGTCCTGCGATCTGCCGCAAGTATGCGATGGGCAGCCCAAGCTGCCGCGACGAGCGGCACAAGTGGTACGGCGCGTCGATTCCCACGACGGTGCATTTGCTCTAGGGCACCTCGGATAACCGGCTGCCCCGTTCGTCGTCGCTCAAGCGCAAAGCGCGCGGAACGCTCGAAAAATGGCCCCGAAGGGGGCGCGAAGGGAGTAATCCAGTGGCCTTGCTCTTGAGGGACATCGGGCAACTGGGTCCCTGCCTTCGCAGGGATGACGAGCAAAAGAGTGACCTTTTTCGAGATTCCCATTAGTGGTTGAAGCGTCCCTTCATGGAGTGCCGCTGAAGATCAAAGCGATCTCATCCGCGCTGAGCACGCGCCACTCACCGAGCGGCAATTCACCCAGCGTAAGTCCACCGACCGCGATGCGCTGCAGCGTCTCGACGTGATTGCCGGTGGCCGCGAACATCCGCCGCACCTGGTGGTAACGACCTTCCGTGACGGTAAGGCGGGCGTGACGTGGTCCCAGCACTTCAAGCACAGCAGGCGCGAGCGGCTCCTTTTCTGATTCCAGCAGCAACGTGCCGTTGGCGAACAGCTCACCTTCGTCACCGCGCAGATCCTGCGCCAGAGTGGCCTCGTACACTTTGCTCACTTGAGCCTTCGGCGAAATGATCCGGTGCAGCAGCGCGCCATCGTCGGTGAACAGCAGCAGTCCGGTGGTATCGCGATCGAGTCGCCCCACGCTGGACAACACCGGCGTGCGCACGTTGTAGCGCGGCGGCAGCAGGTCATACACCACCCGCCCCGGATCCTTGCGCGAACAGGTAACCGCCAGCGGCTTGTTGAGCATCAGGATCAGCCCGGCCGGCGGATCGAGCGGTTCGTCGTCAATGCGAATGTTTTCATGCGCCACGACATCGTCGGCGTAAAGCACTTCGCCATCGAGGTCAGTGATGCGACCGGCGCGGAACATCTGCGACACGTCCTTGCGGCTGCCGTAACCCAGGTTCGCGATCAATTTGACCAGCTTCATCCACGTACTCCACTAGCTTCGATCACCTTGAAACCCTCTTGCACCACTACGCTGCGCACATCGCGAAAACGTGCGTTAAGTATCGCCTCGTAAGGCAAGTGTCGGTTGGCTACCAACCATAGGCGGCCATCCGGTTGCAACGCATCGGCCGCGCTGGTGATGAATGCACGACCCAGCTCCGGCAAATCGGCACGCCCCTGATGAAACGGTGGATTGCTGACGATCGCGTCGTAACGTTGCGGCAGACCGCGGGTGACGTCGTGCCAATGCACCGCTACATCCAGCTCGCGACCGTACTCGCGCTGGACCCGCTGCAGATTGATCCGCGCCGGCTCCAGTGCGCGCGCCTCGGCTTCGTATAAATCAATCGCGCGAACCTGCGGACAGCGCGCGATGACCTGAGTGGCGAGGTAACCGTAACCGGCGCCAAGATCGGCCACGCGCCCCTGCAGGCTATCCGGCAGGTGTGCGGCGAGCAGCGCGGACGCGCGGTCAATGCGATCCCATGCGAACAGGCCAGGCCGACTGACATAGCCATCGGCAATGTCGCGCGGTGCATCCAATGCCAACCACTCATCCAGCAACGCACGATTGATCCCGGCCACGTCGGGCGTACTCCAGAACACCCGACATTTGTTCTTGGACAGATGCTGCACGGCCCCGACGAGTCTTGCCAGATCCGCCTCACCGGACTTCGCGCCCTCGGTATTCGGCATGCTCACCAACACCGTGCCACCCGGCGCGGTGTGGCGCACTGCGCGCGCGAACAACGCGCGCGCCTCATCGCGCTGACGCGGCGGCAGCACCAGCACCAGTGGAAATTCTTCATCGGCTTCAGGCTCGCCCACACGCAAGCCGTTGCGGCCAAGCTCGTCCGCAAACGGCATGAAGCTCTGCTCACACAACCAACCAGGCTGGGCGACCTCGCGCAAGCGCACACCCGCACGCGCGCGCAGAAACAGCACGCGACCATCCGCAGGCAGACGCAACTCTGACGAGTCGAAGGGAACGAATAGCGCAGCCAGCGCCGAATCCGGCGCGGCCGCAAAAACACCGACAGCAGTCACGTCATCTCTTCAACCGTAAACGAAGGCCGCATTGTACGTGGCCGTCAGGCAAAGAGCCGGAAAGTGTTGCCATACGGGTGCCACTGGCGCGCGTACTCAGCCGCTGCTGTGCGCCTCGACCGCATCCATCGCCCGCGCCGAATACACCAACGCCGCGCCGGCATTCATCGCAATCGCCACGCCAAGCGCTTCGGCGATTTCCTCGCGGGTCGCGCCATGCTTCAACGCCTCACCGACATGTACGGTGATGCAGCCGTCGCAGCGGGTGGTGACTGCCACGGCCAGCGAAATCAATTCGCGCATCTTGGCATCCAGATGACCGGTCTTTCCGCCGGCACCGGACAGGGTCTGGTAGCCCTTCACCGTATCAGGGCTCAGCTTGGCGATGTCGCCGATGCGCCCCATCAACTCTTTGCGATAACCCAGCCAATCCAACATGGGAGTTTCCTCGCTGTCGTGCGACCAGACACAGCGCCCGGCCGTGGCCCTTGATAGTGCGCCACTGCGCAGGAAAATGCGCCTGCACGATCCCGTGCCGGAGGTCGATCAGTGCGTGACGCCCACCGTCGACGCGCGAGCCGGCAATTCGTCCAGCATCTGACGGGTCAATGGCTGGTAGCCGCCGTCGAAATGGTGGTCGCCCTTCTTGGGGTGCACGACCACCCACGACGGCAGCTGGGGCTCGGTGCAGACGGTGTCGTCGCCATCGTCAAGGCCGTAGTAGCAGATCACCGGCGGCTTGTTGTCCAGCGCCTGCAACGGCGGCATTGCGTCATAGTCCTTGATCGGATTGAGGCTCTGCAGCAGCGTCTTGAGGTGTTCCTGCCACCAACCCTGCTTGATCATGTAACCCTCGAGAGCAATCTCGAAGTTCGCTTCCCTGCTGGGGGCCAGCAGCACCATCTGCGTAATGCGTGCGCGATTGGCCGGGCTGAGCTTGCCCACGATGGTCGGCAGGACGTCGGCGCCGAAGGAATATCCCACCAGCCAGATGCGCTGCTTGCCCCACACCCCGACGTATTTCGTCATCAGTGCGTCGAGCTCCTGGGCCGACTCGTCCGGCGTGCGGTTGCGCCAGTAGTATTTGAACGTGTTGACGCCCAGCACCGGAATACCACGGTCGATGAACGCAATGCCGAGGCGCCGATCCAGGTCGGCCCAACCACCGTCGCCCGAGTAGATGATCGCCATGACGTCGTCTTTGCCGGCCGGCGGTGCCGTGCTTATGCTGCTGACCGGCAGCACCACGGTGGCCTGCTCCAAGCTGGTGCGCGACCACGGGCTCCAGACCATCACGCCGCCCACCAGGAAGGCAGCGATGACCGCCAGCGTGATCCCTGTCCTGCGTTTCATCGGCGCACCACGCCGGAAAGTCCGCCGGAAATCAGGCTGGCCACGTTGGCCAGGATCATCGGCAATGCGATACCGCCGGGCACGGCCATGTAGCGCGCTTCCCATTCCGGATCGAATTTGTCCTTGTACCGATGCAGCCCACGGAAATTGTAGAAGCGCTCGCCGCGACCGAACACCAACGCGCCGAACCGGTTCCACAACGGTGCCTGTCGCCGATTTTGCAACCCGGCCAGCGGTGCCATGCCCAGGTTGAACCAGCTATAGCCCTCCTGCCGCGCCCACTGCATCAGTTCCACAAAGAGATAATCCATGATTCCGGCCGGACCGTCAGGCAAAAAGCGCATCAGGTCGAGCGAGGCTTCCTGCTTGGTCTCGTTGAGGAACAGGTTGGCAAACCCCACTACCCGGTCGTTCTGCCACACCACGGCCATCGGTGTGCGCACCAGGTAGCGCGGATCGAATGCACCCAGTGAAAAGCGCTTCTCGCGCACGCGTTTGTCGAGCATCCAGGCGTCGGAAATTTCCTTGAGCCGAGGCAACAGCGGCGCCACTTCATCCGCCGGCACGATCTCCAGCCGCAAGCCGTCGCGCGCGAGTTTGTTCACGGTGCCGCGCAAGGTTTTCTTCGACTTGCCGTCCAGGTTGAACGTGGCCAGCCGCACGCGTGCTTCCTCGCCGATTTTCAGTAGGTTCATGCCCACTTCCAGATACAGATCCAGATCTTCCGGGCTCACCTGATAGAACACCGCCCAACCACCGGCGCGTTCACATTGATCGAGAAACATCCACACCAGCTCGCGCCGGGCGGCGTCGTCGTTACCCACCGGGTCGCCCATGGTCACCCAACTGCGACCTTCGATGTCGTACATCACGAAAGCCTTGCCGCCGGGATCGAACAGCAGCGTCTTGTCGCCCATCAACGCGAGGTGCGCCTGCGCGGACGGGAACTGCTTGATCAACGGCAAAGCC
>JBAPPP010000262.1:0-3168 GCA_049280175.1 Rhodanobacter sp. | reverse complement strand
GGACCAGTCCGCGGAAAGTACGTCCTCTACAGGCTCGTCCCACGCCACCGAGCCCTGCGCCACCCAGCCGTCGCCCTGCTGCAACGCCCACTTCAGCCGCGTGTTGCCCAGATCCAGCAGCAGCTTCATGCGCGGCGCACCGTGACATCGGCACTGTCGACCAGGCGCAGGCTGCCATCGGCCATGCGCACCTGCAGCGCACCGCGGGCATCTACGCCGGCACCGATGCCATCGAACGCACCAAGCGCGCCGCTCAGTTGCAGGGGTTGATCGCGCAACAGATCGTGCCGCGCATAGTCCGCCACGAAGCCGGCAAAACCATCACGCTCAAACTGCCGCAGGCCTTCGATCAAGGCCGAGATCAATGCCGCCGCGACCCGATTGCGATCCGGCGGAGCGCCCCCGGTCAACGTGGCCAGATCGCAAGCCGGCTGTCCTGCCTGCTCACGCAGCGCCGTAGTCAGCCGCAGGTTGAGGCCGATGCCAATGACCGCCGCGCATGGTCCCTGATATTCGCCGCTCAGCTCGACCAGGATGCCGCCCAATTTGCCACCCTGCGGTGGCTCGGCGACGGCCAGCACGTCGTTGGGCCATTTCAGGCCCGCCCCGTCAATGCCCAGATCCTCCAGCGCGCGCATGACGATCACCCCGATCGCCAACGACAGCCCGGCCAGGGCGGCAAAGCCCTGCTCGAAGCGCTTGAGGCACGACAGATACAAATTCAGCCCCGGCGGCGACAACCACTCGCGGCCGCGGCGGCCGCGCCCGGCGGTCTGCGTTTCGGCCAGCAACACGCTGAAATCGGCCGCCTGGCTGCCGCGTCGCTGCAGTTCGCTGGAGGTGGAATCGAGCTCCCAATGGACCTCCAGCGCACCCAGCGAGTGCGCCAGCGGGGCCGGCAAGGCCGCGCGGATCTGGCCGGCATCCAGCATCTGCAGAGGCCACGGCAGTCGATAGCCGGCCGCGCCGCGCGCCTCGATAGGCACACCGCGTATACGCAGCGCCTCGATCTGCTTCCAGATCGCCGCGCGGGTCACGCCAGTTTGTGCGGCCAGGGCGGCACCAGAGAGTGATTCACCGGCAGCCAGTGCTGCCAGCAATTGCGCCGGCTGCATCAACAAACCTCGACCGCAAGAGTGGCGGCAGGAAAGCAGTGGCGGGACAGCAAACAAGGCAGGATTGGCATCGCCGGATTCTAGCCCGGCGGCGCGTCGTGCGGCAGGCATGCGTCGCGTCACGGCGCAAGAAACAGCGCAAGAACCTGCAAAAGCAGCACTGGCATCCCGTCGGCGTTTCTGAGACGATCAGGCTCTTCGCTTGCGGATCAGGGAGTTGGATCGCCATGCGTGCCACACTTTGGCTTATCGGCTGCGCTTTATGCATCGCGGGGACCAGCAGCGTCGCCGCGGCCAGCCTGTGTGCCCAGGATCAGGACAACGCCTCGCGCGCAGCGACCGACAGCACCAACCCGCACGATGGTGGTAACAGCAATACCAACGGTGACGCGTTGGGGCTGAATCGCGACGGGACCCCGCGCAGTTCCAGCAGCGACAGTTCGAGCAGCAGCTCCAGCAACAACAGCACCGATCACTCCGGCGGCGCCGCGCCCGCGCCCGCCCCTGCCCACCTGCCGCGTCTTGGCTGGCAATCGCTGTTGCCCGGGTCCATCCAGTAATCGCTCGGCATCAGCCGGTCCACGGGTGGCAATCAATTCTGGCACCACTGGCACCCATGCCGGTTTCCGCCCGCTGTGGCGGACGCTTATGACCGCCCACTCGCCGCAGGATCCGAACCACCCAAATCGCGTCTCTCGCGCTGAAGCCTGATCGATCCGGCGAACTCAAGCCGGAATCAATTTCACGCTGAAACGTGCGCCACCGAATTCCGGCGAGCGATCGACCACTAGCTCGCCGTTATACGCATGCACGATGTCCTGCACGATCGACAGGCCGATGCCGTGGCCCTGTACGCGCTCATCGCCGCGCACGCCGCGCTGCAAGACACGTTCGATCTTTTCCTGGGCGATGCCGGGACCATCGTCTTCCACGCTCAGGCGCAACCCGGGCCGCTGACGCCCTGACGACGGCTGCGTCTTCACCACCAGCAGCACCCGGTGACCCGCCCATTTGAATGCGTTCTCCAGCAAGTTGCCCATCAGCTCCAGCAGGTCGCCCTGCTCACCGTAGAACACCGCATCGTCATCGATATCGAACTCGCAAAGCACATTCTTGGCGGCATAGACCTTCTCCAGACTTTGCACCAGATCCTCGGCATGACCGGCGACCGGTACGGCGCTGGCAAAAGTCTGTCGGCCGGAAGTAGCGGCGCGCGATAGTTGGTAAGCGACCAACTCATCCATTCGGCGCACCTGATCGAGTACGCCACTGCGGCGCGAAGGTTCCTCGACGGTGGCCGATTCCAGTTGCGAGCGGATCACCGCCAGCGGGGTCTTCAGACTGTGCGCCAGATCCGCCAGGGTATGTCGGTAGCGCGTGCGTTGTTCGCGCTCATTATCGATGAATGCATTGATGCGCTCGGTCAGGCCGGTCAGCTCCAGCGGGTACTGACTGTCCAGGTGCGCGCTCTCGCCACGCTCGACCCGGCTCATGTCGCTGGCCACCTTGCGCAGCGGGGTCAGGCTCCAGCGCAGCAGCAACTGCTGCAGCACGACCAGCATCACGCCGAGGATCGACAGGCCGATCAGCACGACGCGCTGGTATACCGCGTTCTCGCCTTCGAGCTGATCCTCGGTCTGCGCCACCATGATCGTGAACGGAACGGACTTCTTTTCCCCCGTATCCAGCGTCACGCCGTAGCTGTAGTAGTACAGCCGCCCCATGCGCGTATCGATCGGGCCAATGAACTGGCTCTGGCCTGGTTCCAGCGGCGTGATGAAGTTGAAATCAAGGCCGATCGCCGAGGACGACGACCAGCGATAACCGTGTTCGCCCAGCGCCACTGCGTAAAGCCCGGAGCCGGGCCGCAGAAAATTCGGGTCGGGCGACGTGTCCGGCGGCAACAGCTTGCCGTAGCGATTGACGTCGAAATTCGTGATGTACGCGAGGGCGTCATTCTGCAGGCGTTCGTGCAGCCCGCTCAACGCGCGCTCCTTGTTCGCTTGCGACAGAGTTACACCGACCAGCCCGAGAAAACCGGCCAGCACGAACC
>JBAPPP010000261.1:0-11573 GCA_049280175.1 Rhodanobacter sp. | reverse complement strand
AACGCGGAGAGCATGTATCCAATCGTCGTAGCGCGCTTGCGCGCTACGACGGCAGCAGCTCCAGCGCCATCACGATCGCATCCTCACGCCCATTCCGCGCCGGGTAATAACGCGGCCGCCGACCGATCTCGTTGAAACCCACTGATTCGTACAACGTCTTTGCCAGCGGGTTCGATGGCCGCACCTCGAGAAACAGCCGCTCGGCGCCGTGCCAGCGAGCGATATCCAGCATCCGGCCCAGCAGATGTCGCCCCAGCCCCTGCCCGCGATACGCCGGGTCAATGCAGATGTTGAGCAAGTGTGCTTCGCCGGCGCCGATCGACAAGATGCCGTAGCCGGCAATCGCTGTACCCATGCACAGCACCCAGCATGGATGCCCGGTTTTCAGGCAGTCGGCGAAGATGCCGATTGACCAGGGGAATTCGTAGGAGGCAGCTTCCATCGCGCTGACCAGCGCCAGATCCTCGATGCGCATGGTGCGCATCTGGGCGACAGGGCGAACGACCGCGGCCATCGCAGTCAGCCGTCCGTTGCGGCCAGCCCACGGCGCAAACTGCGCAGTGCGCTCCACAGCCGTCGTTTGGCGTCCGCACGGGTCAGGACCAGCGCCGGTTCATCGGCCAGCACGATCTGCGCGCGTTGCATCACGGTGGGCGACAACGTGCGGCCCAGCGCATGCGCCTGTGCCTCGCCGAACACCAAATAGGCCTGGGCCTCGGGTACGTTTGCGGCAAGTTGTCCGGCATTCACCGTGACTCGCGCCGCGCGCGCCAGCATCGCCCCGAAAGCACTGAATGCGCGCCCCAGCAGATCGAGCTCGCGCGTGCTGCAGCCCTCCGGTAATACCACCACGCAGGCAACTCGCGCGCCGGTGTCAGCCGCTGCATCAACGGCCTGACCTGACTCGGTCACCACCACCGCACCGCCCGGCACTGCACGCCGCACCCATGGAGTCACGCCCAACGCCTGCAATAGGCGGGCACGATGGATGGCACTGACAGGCTGACGAGCGCTCACGTTCATACCGCGCTACGCCTTGCCCGGCGCCGATGGGTGGCCAGTCCCCAGATGGTCCACACCGGCCCGGACAACAGATACGTCGTGAATCCGATGAACAGCACCCGCGCCGTATCCAGGATCAGCAGCGCCAGCAGCAGCACGGCAACCACCATCCAGCCAAACGGCACGCGCTCGCGATCACCCATTGGCAGCGACTTGAAGCTGAAATAGCGAAACCGACTGACCATCAACAGACCGACGACTACCGCGAGTACCGGCGTGATGAAGCAAAACTCACTACCGTCGAGGCCAAATTTGTCGACGCTCCACACGAACGACATGCAAACAGCAGCGGCGGCCGGGCTGGCCAGTCCCTGGAAATAGCGTTTGTCGGCCACCCCGACCTGGGTATTGAAGCGCGCCAGCCGCAGCGCCGCGCAGGCCGCATAGATGAATGCCGCAGCCCAGCCCAGCTTGCCCCACAGCGGCCCGAAATCCTTCAATGCGGACAACGACCACGTATACATCACCAGCGCCGGCGCCAATCCGAAGCTGACCAGGTCGGACAGCGAGTCGTACTGCACCCCAAACTCGGTCTGGGTGCCGGTGAGCCGCGCCACACGGCCATCCAGGCCATCCAGCACCGCGGCGATGAAGACCGCCACCGCCGCCTCGGTGTAACGACCACCGATACTGGCGATAATCGCGTAGAAACCCGAGAACATGGCGCCGGTGGTCACCAGGTTCGGCAACAGGTAAATACCTCGATGTCGAGGTGGGCGGACTGGCAGAACGTCGCTCATGAATCAATCCGTGACGGGATGCGCGCAGTGTAAACCATCGGGTGCTTGAGTCCGGGCCGCTGGAATGTGATAACTAGCCACCTTGCCGCAACCATGATGGAGAGCACCATGCACCGTTCGCTGATCGCCGTGGCGCTGCTGTTGTTGGCCCCGCTCGCCAACGCCCAGGTTTACAAGTGGACGGACGCCAGTGGCACCGTGCATTACTCGGAATCTCCGCCAGTAGAGGGCACCAAATTCAACAAAGTGAAAACCAGCGGCACCGTTGAACCACTAGCCGGGCCTACGCCGACGGCCAATGGTGAGCAAGGCAGCACCCCGCCAGCCGCACCTCCCGCACCGGTAGCCGATACGCCGGAAAACCGGCATACGCTGTGCGAATCACTGAAATCCAATCTCGCTGCCCTGCAGGGCAGCGGCCCGGTCGTGATGCAGCAAGATGGCAAGCCCACTGCGCTGGATGACAGTCAGCGCAAGGAACAGGCGGGTTCGGCCCAGGCCCAATACCAGCAGTATTGCCAGTCTCAATAATCCTCCGGTTTACGGCGCCGGAGGGCTTTCGCTCATGCCGGCGCCGGCTGTCATGACAGTGCACGCCGGCAGAACGCTACAATTGGCGTCTTTAATCACGCCGGACTGCCCGCATGCGCCTCAGCCAATTTCACCTGGCCACCGTCAAGGAAGTACCTGCCGACGCCGAAATCAGCAGCCATCGGCTGATGCTGCGCGCCGGCATGATCCGCAAACTCGCCTCGGGTCTGTATACCTGGTCGCCACTGGGCCTGCGCGTGCTGCGCAAGGTCGAGAACGTGGTGCGCGAGGAAATGAATCGAGCCGGCGCGATCGAAATGCTGATGCCGTCGATCCAGCCGAAGGAACTGTGGGAAGAAACCGGCCGCTGGCAGAAATTCGGCGGGCAGCTACTGAAAATCAAGGATCGCAAACAGCAGGAGTTCTGCTATGGCCCGACCCATGAAGAAGTCATTACCGACTTCGCCCGCAATGAGCTGAAAAGCTACAAGCAGTTGCCGGTCAACTTCTATCAGATCCAGACCAAGTTTCGCGACGAGATCCGTCCGCGTTTCGGCATCATGCGTGCGCGCGAATTCCTGATGAAGGATTCCTATTCCTTCCATCTCACCCAGGAATCGCTGGCCGAAACCTACGCGGCGATGTATCAGGCGTATACGCGCATCTTCACTCGGCTGGGGCTGACCTTTCGTGCCGTACAGGCCGACACTGGCGCCATCGGCGGCAACGCCAGCCATGAGTTTCAGGTATTGGCCGATTCCGGCGAGGACGCCATCGCGTTTTCCGACGGCTCCGACTACGCCGCGAATCTGGAGAAAGCCGAAGCACTGCCGCCAACGATTGAGCGCCCTGCCCCGACGGCTGCCTTGCAGCATGTCGATACCCCGACCCAGAAAACCATCGACGACGTCGCCGGCTTTCTGAAAGTGTCGCCGCAGCAATGCGTGAAAACCCTGTTGCTGCGCGGCACCGAGGGGCTGGTCGCACTGTGTCTGCGCGGCGACCACGAAATCAACCAGGTGAAGGCCGGAAAATTGGCGGAATTGCCGGATGAGCCCGTACTGGCCTCCGAAGAGGAAATCCTTGCCGCCACCGGTACCCGCCCTGGCTTTATTGGTCCAGTCGGCCTGCCCGATTCCATACCTGTGATTGTCGATCGCGATGCCGCGGTACTCGGCGATTTTGTCTGCGGCGGCAACGCTGACGGCAGCCATTGCACCGGCGCCAACTGGTTGCGCGACGCGCGGATCACACGCATTGCCGATTTGCGCAACGTAGTCGACGGCGATCTGTCGCCGGATGGCCACGGCGTACTGCATATTGCACGCGGTATCGAGGTTGGCCATGTGTTCCAGCTGGGCCAGAAATACTCCGAAGCGCTCAGCGCCACCGTGGTGGACGATCAGGGCAAGCCTCAGTTGATGACCATGGGTTGCTATGGCATCGGCGTCAGCCGCATCGTCGCCGCGGCCATCGAGCAGCGCCATGACGATGCCGGCATCCTCTGGCCCGAGGCGATGGCGCCGTGGCGGATCGCGGTGTGCGTGATTAATCCGAAGAACGCACCGGAAGTGGCCCAGGCGGCCGAGGCGCTTTATCAGGCATTGAGCCAGCGCGGCATCGAAGCGGTGCTGGACGACCGCGGCCTGCGTCCGGGCGGCATGTTTGCCGATATGGAATTGATCGGTATTCCGCACCGCGTGGTCATCAGCGAGCGCGGACTCGCTGCCGGCACGCTGGAATACCGCGCACGTAACGAAACCGAAAGTCGCGCCATCAGCCAGGACGAGCTGTTTGCCTTGCTGGGTTGAGTGCGCCTATACCGTATCAAGAAACGCCTGCACAACCGAACTCGTCAATCCGCAAAAGCCGGAATGACGAGTTCGGAGCGCGCTTAATTGAAGCGATCGTTCCGAGTCGCATGTTTGCGTGTGCAGCTACGCGCAAAACACGTTCATGAACAACTCTTATTCAAATCACCTTATTCGGCATTAATCGTGCCTAATGTTTAAACCACGGTTAACGTCACAATCAAGCTTTACAAGTATTCCGCAGATCAGCGAGAATCAAACCCGCGACAGCTTTCATTGCGTCAGGCTTCTTCCCCAATAATAGCCAGACTGCCTTAACCAGACCGCAAATTACGACACCACCCCCGGGAGTCAATCATGGCCGTCGATATCAAGAGCCTCAATCACTCGCAGCTCGTTGATCTGATCAGCAAGGCGCAGCTGCGCCAAACCGAACTGCGCAAGGAAAAGGTCGTCAAACTGCGCGAAAAAGTGCATGCGCTGATCAAGGCTGAGGGTTATGTGTTCGAAGACATCTTCGGCCATGGCCGCGTCAAGACACGCCGCAGCACTGGCACGGTTGCGCCGAAATACCGCAATCCCGCCAACCCTGAGCAGACCTGGTCCGGTCGCGGCAAGCGTCCGCACTGGTTCAACGACGCGTTGAAGGCGGGCAAGAAAGAAAAGGATCTTGCGATCTGATTGTCACGTGCTGATTGTCACGAGTTGATCGTCGGGCTCTGATAATCCATTACGCACAGCGTCAACTTCGAATGACAAAAACGCCGGCTTCAAGCCGGCGTTTTTTGTTTATGACAGGATGTCGGAAAGCAGGGAAATGCATTCCGCACCTTGCGCGGCAATCTCCTGGGCTGAGCTTAAAGAGAGCGGCGCGGCGAAATCAGCAGATCGCCAAACAGCAGTCCGGCCACCAGCGAAACCAGCAGCGTCACCAGCAGCAGGCCTGTATCCATGCCTAGGGTGGTATCGCGTTCGAGCAGAAAGGACATGCTGCGAAAACCCACGCTGCCCGGCACCAGCAGGATGATGCCGGGCTCGCGAATGATCGCACCCGGCCGCTTCGCCCAACGCGCGTAGAGATTGGCCAGCGCGCTCAACAGAAAGCCGCCAAGGAACACGCCCGTCGGCGCGCTAGGCAACGAACCGGAAATCGCCCCGCCCCAACGCGTGGCCAGATAACCGATGATCACCGCCCCCATCACCACCAGCCAATCCTTGCGCGCGGCACGAAACAAGACGGCGAAGCCGAACGCACCCGCCACCAGTGCGGGATAATCGACCCAGCCCGGCAGCGGCGACAACGCATAGTCACGTGCATGGATGCCCACCGCGGCACAGAGCTGGGTCGCCGCCACGGTGCCGAACGTGAGCTTGAGCAGCGTCGATACCGCGCCACCCATGCGCGCCATGCCGGCCACCAGATGCTGGCTGGATATTTCGCGCACCGCCGTGGTCAACGACATGCCGGGAATCAGCACGATCAAGCTGGCCAATACCACCGACTTGATCGCCAGCGGCACCACGAACGCACTGACAACGATGGCGACCGTAGTCGCCACCAGCGCGCTAATCGCCTCGCTGGCGGCCGCCAGTCGCGGCCTGCGGGGCGCGAGCACGGTAATCGCGCCGATGATCAAACCGATGAACGCCGCGGTCAGCAGATCCGGCCACGAGCTGTGCAGGAACAACGCCACCACGCTGGCAGCGGACAAGCCATAGGTAGCGATCACTCCAGCCTGGGCACGCCGGCCGTCAGGCCGGCCCAGCTCGCGCAATCGATGAAAACCTTCACGCAAACCAAGGTCGCCGGCGATCACCTGGTCGGCGATCTTGTCGGCCTCGCACAGCCGCCCCAGATTGACGTCCCCCGGCGCCAGCCGTACTACTTGAGTGACCTGCGCCACGGCTTCCTCGCCCTGGGTCAGATCGGCGAATGAGATGATGATGGCAGTGGGGCTGGACCATACATCGGCGACCAGCCCAAGCCGTTGCGCTGCACCGGCAATCGCCATTTCCAGGCGCGGTGCGGAGGTGCCGTACTGATGCAGCCGTCGCGCCAGCTCCAACAGAAATACGATGCGGGTATTCAGCGGCGCCATGGCCAGTGGCGTGAGCACAGCGGCAGGACTCATCGGGCGCGCATCATCGTGGAGGAGCGCATGCGCGGCGGAAGCGAGTGTGAATGGTGGGTCGTAGACATGCGGTTAGTAGAACTGATTTGGACGGCCATGCCTACATGTACGAACGCAACTCAACCGTAGCGTACCCGCAAGCATCCACCACCGGTGCCCTGCAACGGCCCGCACCTTCTTGCCGGTTTCGCGCGACGGAGAGGCCTGTCGCGGGACCTCGGGACATCCTATCGGTCAGAGGAAACCCGGGCTACACGGCCAGCCGGTTCGCCGCCCTACCCCAGCTATTGGTAGGTGAGCGTGAAGACAACCCCTGCGTTAGCACTACCCGGCGTGACGCTGGAGCCGGTCTGGACATATGACGCGCTCAACGGAATCGTGTAGCTGCCGGCGGTGCCGCTGTAACCCGAATAAGTGTTGTTCGTAGCGAAGGTGACGGGGGTATCGGTGCCCGGGTTCGCAATCCGGATGCCGACCCCGGTGGCGCTGCTGGTCGTCGTCAGTCGGGCAACGCCATTGGTCGTCGGGCCCAAGGCACCATTGTTCGGGCTTAATGAGTAAGTGATGGAGTTGCTCCCCGCCTGGCAAGTGAGCGCTATCGCGAACGACTGGTTCCCGAGCCGGCTACCCGCACCTTTGAATCCAGTCACCGAGTTGTTGTTGCCCATGGGCACGGTCACATCGGCGGCGGTACAGGTGGGCGCGGTCACTACGAACGGAGTGGCCGCGAAGTAGAGCTGGGAGTGATAGTTGTCGGAATCGGTGGTGACTTTGTAGTCCATGATCCTGGCCGACGACAAAGTGTACGAACCTGCTGCAATAGGGCCCGTCTTGACGAATAACGCCCTGACCATGCCGCCTACAGTTTTCGAGTACACCGAACCGAAGCTGTTGCTGGCCGCCGTGACATAGATGTTGGTTCCCGTCAGGGACACTTCAGAACCATACGAGGTTGTGCCGTCGAGGTATCCGGTAAACCGTAGCACGACCCCCAGTCCGCTCACTCCCGTGGGATACATCGTGTATGAAGTGCTTCCGATCGCCATCACCACGCCCCCTGATATCGTGGATTCGGCCGACATCACCAAAGGGGAGGAAAACGCTGCCGTGCAGGTCGCCGCCGTCGAATTGCCTACTGACGCGGTATAGCCACCGATCAAACTTCCCACCGGGAGATCGGGTGGGATCGTCGCGCTCGCGGGCACGGGAATGTAGAAAGGGCCGCCGAGTGAGTATCCGCTGACGCAGGTCACCCCGGCGTGTGCCAGCTGACCGGCAAACAGCATCGCACACACAATGCCTAGTCGAGCCAGCCGTGAAGCCAATGACCTGGCCAGTCGGGCCGTGGCTAGGGGCACGTCTTGTCGCCCCGTGAGCCATGCCATGACCGCAGCTCTGGGCAGTGCCGGCACGCGCAAATGACCGAGCTTGAAACGATCAATGGCTTTCATCGGAGAGCTCTCGTGATGTCGCATTCTTTTTCAGGGAAGCTGTCGCATGACTCGTCGGCATGCCGGCCATCAGACACAGTGTGGACACGATGACGATCGCATTGGGGTCGCTCTTGGCGCCTGCCGGCAGCGTGTAGCGCGCGTGGCAGCTCTGCGCGAGCGGGCCGCTCCATTTCACGATGATCTCGCCTTGATCAGACTTCAGACCACGCACGATCACGCGGCCAGTCTGGGCGACGGTGCCGACACTGTTCCCATCCCTATCGAACACTTCCGCGCCGAACGGCGGCAGCTTGCCGTCAGGAGTGCTCAATCGCAGAACGGCGGGGCGGCCCAGGTTTTCGGTCTCGAATGTCAGCTTTACCACCGCACCCGCGGTCGGCGCCGTCTGCAGCACTGTCGATTTCAACTGCACGTTGAGCGGCAAACCCTTGGGGTCGAGCTCCACGCTGTTGCGCGAGAACGGCAGGACATTCGCCAACAGCGCGTGACCCCAGTGATCCACCTTCAGGCCGATGTCGTTCGCCACTCGTGCGCCGGCAGCATCCCTGGCCTCGACGATGACCGAGGTCTCGCCCATGTTGGGTGTGAACGCCACGCCGCCGCCGTACACCACGAAGCCACCAGAGATGCCGGCGCCGGTTTGTGTATAGCCTTGGCCGCGACTCGCGGTGCCAGTCAAGCGCGCGATGGGCGATAGATAACCGAGATTGGCCCCCACCGTGGAGGAGCTGCCCGAATCTGTGCCACCAGCATGCGCTGCGGTGAGGCCGTAGCCGAAGGCATTGTCGGCGCCGAGCGTTCCCGACAACGACTCCTGCATGGTGGTTGCGCCCGAGCTGTCGTGCTGCACGGTGCTCGTCGAATAGGGGCGGTATGCGCCACTGCCCAATGGAATGCTGACCATGAACATCAGCTGGTCGTCCCAGCGCGTTCTGATGACATCGAACTGCCGTGCCACCGTCACGCCCAAGCTGAAGCGCCGGAAGTTGTTGTTGTAGCCAAGCTGAAACTGGGTGTCGCGTCCGCTGCGATTCCAGTAGTCCTGTGTGGATGCCGACGCATAGAAGCTGCCATAGGCCGCTGACAGATCCTGGTTGACCGTGGCCTGCAAACGCCCGCGAGTACGGTCGATCTGGCCGACACTGCCGAAGACGCTGCCACGGTTGAGCTCGCGCATCAGCATGGCGTCTTGCAGGCCCAGGTAGCCGCTGCTCGAGTAGCGATAGGCGCCCAAAGTGATGTTGGTGTGGGTGGGCGCCACCAGCTTGCTGTAGTTCAGGCGGACGCTTTGTCCCCGCATGTCCGGCGTGCTGCGCAAAGACGTGTCGGCCTGCGTCAAGTCGAATCCGATAGCGCCATAGACGGTATTGAGCGCCACGCCGGCTACGACCGCGAGATATCCGTCGGCGGCCGTTACACCACCGTAGCCTGTCAGCAGATTCGAGAAGCCGTGCTGCAGCGTAGCCTGCGTCAGCCACGGGGTACCACGCACCGACAGGTTGCGATACTCACCTGCCGTAACGCTGAAACGCGTAACGCCCTGGCGTACCGAATTGACCGGCGGCGCGAACGGTACCTGCGAGGTATGCACACTGCCGTCGGCTTCAGTGACCACAACCTCGAGGTCGCCGCCGTAGCCAGTGGGATAAAGGTCGTTGATCTCGAACACGCCGATTCCCACGGTGATTTCGTAGATGACGTTGCCGTTCTGGCGGATCTGTACCCTGGCATTGGTATATGCCATGCCGTGGACTACCGGCGCGTAGCCTCGCTGCGACTCGGGATACATGCGGTCGTCGGTAGCGAGCTGCGCACCACGGAAACCGACGCTGTCGAACATCATGCCGTCGGTGAACGCATCGCCGAGGGTCAGCTCGCTCTTGAGTGGTGCAATGGCGCGCTGAAGACTGCTCTGCACGCTTCGGTAGTGCGTCCCCGCGCCCGAGCTGTCGTAGTTGCCGACATGTCGCAAACGCCACGCGCCCATGTTGAAGCCCGCGTTGATACCGATATAGCTCTGCGTGTCGTCACGCCCGGCCGCGGTGCCGCGATAGACACTGGCGTTGTAGGCGACCCGACCAGCTGTTACGCCGTTGTCCCAATACATGGGGTTGACGTAACCGCGCGCATGGTTGACCAGTGCAACCTGAGGCACATTGATATCGAGCCGCTGCTCGGCCATGTCGAACACTGCCGTCGCATCCGATACCCACTGCGCCAGCGGCGTACATGACTCGCCTTGCTTCACCCGTGACGCAGCCTCGGGTTTCAGCCTGGTCAGATCCACACCAATACGTTCGAGCAAGGGGCGATCGAAACAGGGCTGCACGCCATCGCCAAAACTGCGCAGGTTCACATCGTTGAGGCCGATCCAGACCTTGTTGAGGTACAGGTCCGCGCGATACTGCCCCGGCATCAGGGAAGTGCCCTTGCGATAGCGGCTGACGTCGATGACGGTACCGGCAGTGCGCATGAAATCGGTGCTGAAGTCGACGTCGGTCTTGGCGCTGCCAGACTCCGCGGCTATCGCGACGGACGCGCCGCCGGCGAACGACAGCATCATGACCTTGCTGGTGTAGATACCGCATGCAAACAGGGGGGCTTTGTTCCTCTTGCTCGCCTTGTGCTTTTTCATCGGATCAACGCGAGTCCGACGACAGTGACGCGTCTCCTTCGGTGATACCCCCAAAATCGTTGATGGCCCGGTAATGCACCTTGGCGGCGGCCGCGGGTATGACCATGCCCCTCAGTGGGAAGCGAACGGTTTGACCGGGAGCGACCATGCCACCTTCGCCGAACACAGCGTGCTTGCCGCCCACAGCGATATCCACGTTGGCAAACGAAACACAAAATGGTGTGGGATCGTGAATTTCGATCAGCTGCACAGCACCGTCCTGCACCAGCCGCCAGCTGAGCTTCGACGGAGCGTCCATGGCGCTTCCGACCAGCCCGGCCGGGCGGAAAAACAATTTGATGCGCGTGCGGATGGCGAACTGCAGGTAATTGCGGCTGGCTTCGTCGGACTCGCCCGCTTTCGGCGGAATATCCAGCACGTTGAGCCAGAACACCGACTCCTTGTCCTGCGGCAGCGGCTCGCCGGTGTACAGAACACGTAGCGTCTGCGCCTTGTCCGGATCGATCCGCGCCACCGGCGGCGTTACCGTGAACGGCACTTCGATGTTGGTGGGTGCGTCCTCGGCTTCCCCTTTGTCGATCCACACTTGAATGAGCGCCGGCTGCGCGCCCTTGTTGGTGAGCTTGACGGTCGTTTCGTGCTCCGCACCGTTGTAAACCACGCGCGTGCCGGAAATCACCACGGCAGCATTCGCACTCATGCCAGCCAGCAGACTGGTGAGCAAGAGGCTGGCGTGCGCACGGAACTTCAGCGTCGGCTTCACGGAGACCCCTCGGACGCGGCACGGAGAAGGAAGGCATGCCCGTCGCTGGACGAGTGCCTGAAAGCGGCCGCCGCCAATGACGGCGACCGAACTGTCGCGATGTCTTAGTTGAAGACGATCGTGTACACGGCGTTGGACGTAACGGAACCCGCGCCAGCAGCACCATTCGCGTAATAGCGTGCTGTATAGGCCAGCGTCGCCGCACCCGTAGCATCCGTCACCACCGGCACGTCGCCCTGAGCAGTGGCGGAGAGCTGACCCAACGAGAGGACTGCCGACGCGGAGTTGAGCAACTGGATCTGAACATTGGTGGCGGAGCCGCTGTTGTTCAGCCGGTCCGTGGTGATACCCGCGCTGCCCAAGCTGTATAGGACACGCACCGGAATCAACGAGGGGCATTTGCTGAGAACGATCTGAAACGGTGTGCTGCCCGCCGTTGCACCAC
>JBAPPP010000260.1:0-16931 GCA_049280175.1 Rhodanobacter sp. | reverse complement strand
GTCCTCAATCGTCCGATCAGTACCAGCTATACCGACACGATGCAAAACGTCAGCTACACCTATGACGAAGCCAACACGGTAACGGGCTGCAGTGCCTCGAAACCGATCGGCCGCTTGACGAGGGTGGTGGAGAGCGCTGTCACCACGGTGTTCTGCTACGACGGTCGCGGCAACATCATCGAAAAGCTGCAGCAGACGTCGGTGAATAACGACATCACGTACTACAGCTACACCTCGGCCAATCGATTGAGCGGCGAAAGCACGCCCGATCAAACCGCGATCAGCTACGCCTACGACAGCGACGGTCGCATCAGTGGCGTACAGGTGACGACCAGCGGCGCCACCTCGGCACCACTCACCATGGTCAGCGCCATCAGCTACCTGCCGTTTGGGCCGATCAGCAGCTACACCCTCGGCAATGGCCAGACCATCACGCGTACGTACGATGCCAATTACCGGCTCACTGATCTGACGAGCCCAGCGCTAAACCTGCACTTCGCGCGCGATGCGATGGGCGACATCGTGGCGCTGGGTGCTGCCCCGGGCGCGAACCCAGCCACAGAGACGTATAGCTACGATCCGCTGTACCGACTCACCGGCATCACCGACGCTGGCACCGCGTCGGAGAGCTACACCTACAATCAGACGGGTGACCGGTTGAGCAAGACGGCACCGGGTCTGGCAACCGGCACCTATCTCTACACCACCGGCACGCATCAGCTCGCCAGTATCGGCAATGCGGCACGCATCAACGATGCCGACGGCGACATGACTGCTAGTGTGATCGGCGGAAATACGTTCGGCTTTGGTTACAACGGGCGCAACCGGATGACGGTGGTGCAGCTCAATAGCCAGACCGTAGCCAACTACACGTATAACGCATTGGGCGAACGTATCGGCAAGGTGGCGAGTCTCCCGCAGATCGCGAGCGAGCGTTATGCCTATAACGAGTCTGGCCAACTGATCGGCGAGTACGGTAGCTCCAACAGAGATTACATCTGGCTGGGCGATCTGCCGGTGGCTGTCGTCGACAACACCATCAATGGAAGTGTCGCCGCCAGTACGGTCAACTACGTGACCGCTGACCAGCTGGGCACGCCGAGAGCGGTGAGCAACAATACGGGCACCGTGATCTGGCGATGGAGCTATCAGGACAATCCGTTCGGCGAGCAGCAACCGACGTCGTCGACTGGCTATGTGCTCAACCTGCGCTATCCCGGTCAGTACTACGATGCGGAGTCGGGAACGAACTACAACGTGTTTCGTACATATGAACCAGCTACGGGGCGGTATTTGCAGAGCGATCCGATCGGACTGGCGGGTGGCGTATCGACCTACGCTTATGTCGGCGGGAATCCGATATCAAACTTTGATGCGTCAGGCTTGTATTGTTCGTCTAGTGGCGGTTCGACCTATTGTTCCTATCCGGGCGGCCCCTCATTTATCGTCCCGACTCCGGCTGGCTTTGAGGATTTTGGAAACAATGACCCGTTCTATCATGCATACGATGTCCAACGACCAATAGGCAGTAATGATCCAGATTGCGTGATGAAAGGATTTATAAATAATCCGGTTCCCGAAAACCCGAATGGCGGAACGCGACCAGCGACTTTCGGAGGCACGTCAAACATTGCATATATACCTGTAATTGGGACCGACAACCAGGTGACATCCTATGTGGCCAATAATTTAAGCGGCCCAGGACTGGTTGTAGTCAATATGACTGGGAATGGGAGTACGTTTTCACCAGGATATGTTGCACGAGCAGTCGCTGACGGAATTGCCCATACTTATGGCGAAGGAACTAATGTCATTCAGTCGGATTTTGGTCAAGACGCTTGGGGACCCATTCCATTGGGAGCCGCAAACAACTATATTAATCAGCAGGTGTGGGGTGGACAAATGGACGGGTTGATTTCCAATGCTTCGAAGAAATGCAGCTGTGGAAATTAGTCAACCTTTTATGTTTCGAAACGCAGCGGAAGTGATTGCATGCTTAGCGGCTCCGTTGCCTATCATAGGCGTCGTGGTTGCGGAGTCAATTTTGTATACCACTTACAATGCGCCTACCATTCTTGTGCTTTCGTTCATCGCCTATATGTGCGCGCTCGGATTCACAATCGTGTTTGGCTACCCGCTCTATCGCTTATTGTCACGACTGAACGCACTGCGCTGGTGGACAAGTATTTTGTCGGGATTTGCAATTGGCGTGTTAGTGACGATTTTGACCAGTCATCCGGCAAGCCTTATATCAACGGGAGTTCTAATAAATTTATTGGCAACAGCTACGTCAGGCTTGTTGTTCTGGGTCATACAGCAGGGGAAGTGGGGGCAAAAAAATTCCCACCGGCATTAGAGGGCTAGCCATGTCAAATTTCGTTCCAATGGTCGCGACGATCATGCTCCTCGCTACCAGCTTCTGTCTGGCGCAAGTCCCTGGCGCCACGTCGCCAAAGTTGGAGTGCGACATCGGGCCAATCCCGAAAACCTTCGGCAACAGTCAATGGCGGGTCTACAGCTGTTCAGACGGGCGCTCGGTCGTTGTTGTGTCTGCGCCAGGAAGTCCCGCAGTGCCGTTCTATTTCATGTTCCAAGCGACAGCCAGCGGACACCACCTCATTGGTGAAGGAACCGGCAAGAAGGCGGCGACCGACGAAGCATATGGCGAACTGAAGGGATTGTCTGAACAAGGAATAGAGGATCTCATTAGACAGACGAAGTCTGTCAAACGGTGACAACCGGAGACTTGACATAGTCTGTTCAGGAGGCGGGCGATGCTCCGATCGTCACGTGCTGTAGTGCACGAGAAATATAATTTGTTAGCAGTCTTCGACGTGGCGGGGTTTCGTGTTGTCTGGCTAATGACTGCGATCCCTTCTGCCTCCTTATCACGTCGAGGAGCTTTCGGGCGCTGCCAGCTCGGGGCCAGGTTCATTTTCTGAGCGATCCAACAGCTTCAAGTTCTTGCAGAGCAAGGGCGCTGGGTTCCTGCCTCCGCAGGAATGACGAGGGAGAGGCGGGTTTTCGACACGCCTCCGCAGCAATGACTTCTGGGAGATGAAAGCGCCTCGGATCAATGCCTATGCTGCAGGTTCCGCCGGGGCGTCTTGCGCCTCAACCACCCAGGATGCTTCGACCCATGCGTAAACTCCCCCTTGCCGCGGCGCTTGCCGCGCTGCTGCTCAGTTCCGCCGCCATCGCCGCCGACAAGAAGGACGATAAGGCCAAGCCGGACGCCAAGCCCGATGCCGCTTTGTTGCAGCCGCAAACGTCGGAAAGCGAGGGTTCGGTGTCGGTCGAAGGTCACAGCATCAGCTACAAGGCCGAGGCTGGCACGCTGGTGCTGCATGGCAGCGGCGACAAGGAGAATGAGCCGCAAGTCAGCATGTTCTATGTCGCTTACATGAAGAAGGGCGTGGCGCCGGGTAAGCGGCCGATCACTTTTATTTACAACGGCGGCCCCGGCTCGGCCACCGTATGGCTGCACATGGGCGCATTTGGTCCGAAGCGGGTGGTCACCGCCGATGACAGCCACACGCCGGCCGCACCGTATGGCCTGGTCAATAACGACTACAGCCTGCTCGATGCCACCGACGTGGTTTTCATCGACGCACCCGGCGCCGGTTTCAGCCGCTTGATCGCGGCTGACGACGACAAGTCCAAGCGCGACGAACAGATGAAGGATCGGCGCAAGGCGATCTACGGAGTGGATGGTGACGGCCATGCGTTCGCGCAGTTCATCACGCAGTTTCTGTCGAAATACGGTCGCTGGAATTCGCCGAAATACCTGTTCGGCGAAAGCTATGGCACCACGCGTTCGGCGGTGCTGGCGAATATCCTGGAGAACGAGAACAGCGTCGACTTGAACG
This sequence comes from Rhodanobacter sp., assembly GCA_049280175.1. Taxonomy (GTDB): domain Bacteria; phylum Pseudomonadota; class Gammaproteobacteria; order Xanthomonadales; family Rhodanobacteraceae; genus Rhodanobacter. The sequence goes on along the minus strand of JBAPPP010000260.1, from coordinate 13,062 downwards.
GCGTGATCCTGCTTTCGCAGATCCTCAGCTTCGACACCAGCATCGATGGTCCGCAGTTCAATCCGGGTATCGATCTGCCCTACGAACTGGCGTTGCCCACGTTTGCAGCCACCGCGTTCTATCACCACAAACTGCCACAGCAGCCGGCAGCGCTTGAGCCGTTCCTGGAGGAAGTGAAGCAGTACGCTCTGGGCGATTACGCGCAGGCGATGATGGCCGGTTCGCGGTTGAGCGATGCACAGAAGCAGGTCGTGGCGGAAAAGCTGCATCAATACACCGGCCTGCCGGTGGCCTATCTGCTGAAGGCGAATCTGCGGGTGACCGGCGGCATGTTCGAGCATGAGTTGCAGGCCGGCGACGACACCACCACCGGCCGCCTGGACAGCCGTTTCGCCGGTCCGTCGCTGGATCCGTTGGCGAAGGATTCCGAGTACGACCCGCAGTCCTCGTCGATCAGCTCGGCCTATATCGCCGCGTTCAACGACTACGTGCGCAAGGATCTGAAGTTCGGAGACGGCCAGCAGTACCGCGAGTTTGCCGACATCGACCATTGGGATTTCGCGCACAAGGCGCCAGGCGTGGACGGCGAGGCGTTGCAGTCATCGACCAACGTGATGCCGGATCTGGCCGTCGCGATGAAGACCAATCCCAACCTCAAGGTGTATTTGAACGGCGGTTACTTCGACCTGGCCACGCCGTTTTTTGCGGCCGACTACGAGATGCACCACTTGCCGATACCGGCCAACCTCAATAGCAACATCAGCTATTCGTGGTACCCGTCCGGGCACATGGTGTACGCACACGAAGCGTCGCTGAAGCAGCTGCACGACAACGTCGCCCGCTTCATCGAGCAGACCGACAACGTCAAGAAGTAAGCCTGCAGGCCGCCCAGGTGCTCAGCGCTTGGGCGGCGCGGTATGTCGCGGTGCGGTCGAACCACGCACGACCAATTCGGGACTGAAGCCCTCGTTGCCGAGATGCGCCGGTTCACCATTCGCGTCGCGTTGCAGGTCGCCGATCAAGCGCTGCGCCGCATGGCGGGCGATTTCTTCGGTGGCCTGGCGGGCGGTGGTCAATGCCGGCCAGGACTGCTTGGAGAACGGGCTATCCTCGAAACCGGCGATCGACAGATCGAACGGCACGTTGATGCCGTCCGAATGCGCCGCGGCCAGTACACCGGCGGCAATTTCGTCGTTTGATCCGAAGATCGCGGTGGGTCGATCCTTTAGCGCCAGTAGTTTGCGTGCGCCGCGGAAGCCGTCATCGAAGGTGTAATCGCCGGGCAGGATCAATTTGCGATCCAGCGCGATACCGTAATCCTTCAAGGCATCTTCATAACCCTGATAGCGCTCGGGGCTGGAGCGGTGTTCGCTGCCGCCCCACAGGAAGCCGATGCGTTGATGGCCAAGCTGGATCAGGTGTTCGGTGATCGCATAGGCGGCATCGCGATCGTCCACGAAGACGCAGGGATAACCATCCTGCGGATCCTTGCGCGCCGAGATGATCCGCATGAACGGGATCTTCGCTTCGCTGAGCGTGCGGATCAGCTCCGGCTGTTCGGACATCGGCGGCGCCAGCACCAGCCCGGCCAGTCGCGAGCGGCGTACCAGTTCGCACAGTTCTTCGGCCAGCTGCGGCGAGGATGAATCGCAGGGATGGATCTGCAGGCCGAAGCCGCTGCTGCGACACACCGACAGCACGCCGCGCTGCAGGTTGATGATGTAGTGCGCGTTCGGATTGTCGTAGACCAGACCCAGCGCATACGCGCGGGTACTGCGCAGGCTGCGCGCCGACGGGTCGGGCTGGTAGCCGAGCGCGTCGATCTCGCGCTGCACTTTTTCGCGGGTGCGGGCATGCACCGACGGTTCGTTGTTGATGACGCGCGAAACCGTCTTCAGTGAGACGCCTGCCCGCTCTGCGACATCCTTGATGGTGGCACTGCGCAACCGCTGAACCTCATTCATCGTGATGTAAGGCGCCGGCCGCGCGAGCGTGCCGACAAGGCTGCACGCGAAAGCGCGGCGCCATGCGCATCCTAGCTGAAGGCCTTGCCCGGAGCGAACCGCGACTCACTCGGCATGTGCCTGCCCCACCCGGTGACCGGCCAGCCCGTAGTACAGGATGTACAGATAGCAGGGCACCATGAGCAGGGTGAACGCGAGCTGGAAGTCGATGTGCTGCTTCAGATGCACGAACAGCTGCGGCACGATGGCGCCGCCGACGATGGCCATGATCAGCAGTGCCGAGCCGCGCTCGGTGAGGCTGCCCAGACCCTTGATCGCAAGCGGAAAAATCGCCGGCCACATCATCGCGTTGGCAAAGCCCAGCGCCGCCACGAACGCCACCGAGGTATAGCCGTGGGTGACATACGCGCCGATCGCGAATGCCACGCCCAGCACCGCCGAAACGGCCAGGTAGCGTTGCTGCGAAATGAACCGCGGAATCAGCGCCAGGCCGGCCAGATAACCCACCAGCATCGCGATCAGGGTGTACGAGGTGAAGTGCTTGGTGGCATCCAGCGGCAGGCCGAAACCTTGGCCGTAAGTACCGATGGCATCACCGGCCATCACCTCGACGCCGACATACAGAAACAGGCACAACACGCCCAGCCACAGATGCGGAAAGTTGCGCAGTCCACGCGCGTTGCCGTGCTCGGCATCGACATGGTTGGCACCGGATGGTTTGATCTCCGGCAGTGATGAGCGCAACACCCAGATTGCCACCAGCACCAACAGGCCGGCCACGATCATGTACGGCGTGTGGATCTTGCCGGTGAGCGTGTCGAGCAGCGCTTCGCGTGCGGCGGCTGTCGGTGCGGCCTGGATCTGCGCATTCAGCGAGTTGATGTCGCTCAGTACCAGCCAGCCGAACACGAACGGTGCCACCGCACCGGCCACCTTGTTGCAGATGCCCATGAATGCAATGCGCTGCGCGGCGCTGTCGATCGGGCCCAGGATGCTGATGTACGGATTCACCGCCGTCTGCAGCAGCGACACGCCGGCGCCGATCACGAACAGGCCGGTCAGTGCGGGGTAGTACACCCGCATCGTCACGCACTGCGCAAACAGCATGGCGCCGACTGCCATCACGAACAGGCCCAGCGCCATGCCTTTTTTCATGCCGGTGCGCTTGAGTACGGCGGCTGCCGGCAGTGACAGGAAAAAGTAGGAAAAGTAGAACGACATCGGCACCAGGAAGGCATTGACGTCATTGAGATTGAAAGCCAGCTTGACGAACGTGATCAGCGGCCCGTTGAGCCAGGTGAAGAAGCCGAAGACAAAAAACAGGATGCCGACGATGACTATCGGTCCGAAGTAAGTGCGGTCGGTCGGCGCCGCCGCCAGCGTTGTTGCCATATGTGCTCTCCCCCGATGATCGGCCATGCCGGCGCCGGCAGACTGACCGGACAAATAGAATGTCTCTTTAATCGCCGTAAAGTGCAACGTTGTCAATTCCTGTCCCGCGAAAATCGGCCGGTCGACGTCAGCAATAGCCTTCCATACGGCCATATCGGCTCGGATTTGCGGCGTCGCAACATCGTATTTTCTCGATATCGTCGGGGCCTGATAGGCCTATATGAAGCCATTTCCAACTGTTTGATGGACTGCCTTGATAACCGTCATGACAGTTATGTTGCGGCGCCATATCGAATGTTAGAAAAATAGTCAAAATGCATATTGACAACGTTGTCATTTGAAACCCAGACTCGACCCCCATCAGGCCATACCCGGGCAGCAGTGAGCTGGCGCCATCGGGTCAAGGCAAGAGCAGGTAAGGGAGAGTGGAGTGGGGGAATTCGCCAAACAGCGGCATGCGCCGGAGCGGTCGTCGACCGCGGCCGCCGCGTCGGCGTCGAACGGGTCGGTCTCGAATGAGCCGTTCCTGGCGGCGGATGTGGGCGGCACGCATGCGCGCATTGGTCTGGTCGTCGGCAGCGCCGATGGCAAGCGGCCGGTTACTGTTTTGCACTATCACCGCTATAGCTGTGCCGACTGGCCCAGCCTTGCCGCGATGCTGCACGACTTTGTTGAACAGCTGGCGGGCACGCCGCACGCGGCAGTGCGCAAGCGCATCGATCGTTGTGCGGTGGCTTGTGCCGGTTACGTGCTGAACGACGCCATCATCAATGAGAACTTACCCTGGCCGGTATCGATTCAGGACATCCGCGATGGCCTGGCGATCAAGCGGCTGGCCGTGATCAACGATTTCGAGGCCGTCGCTTACGCCGCGCAATTCATCGATGCGAGCGAGACACGGGCGATCATCGAATCGACCCAGCCGCAGACCGAAGGACCCATCCTGGTGATGGGGCCGGGCACGGGTCTGGGTTCGGCCGTCTTGCTGCCCGGTCAGCCGCGAGTGCAGGTGCTGGCCACGGAAGCGGGGCAGATTTCGCTGGCACCCGGCACCGAGCGCGAGATTGAAATCCTGCGCCTGTTCAAGCGCGAACGTTCGCACGTGTCGTTCGAAGACGCCTTGTCCGGCCCGGGCCTGCTCAAGCTTTATCGGGCCTTGTGCGAACTGCATGGCATCCCGGTCTGCCTGCTCACACCAGCCGAAATCACCGGTGCCGCGCTGGCCGGCCGCGATGCGGCGGCGGTGGAGGCACTGCAGGTGTTCTGCGGCCTGCTCGGCAGCTTCGTCGGCGATCTGGTGCTGCTGTACGGAGCATGCGGTGGGGTCTATCTCGCTGGCGGCATCCTGCCGCAGATCCAGCCGTTCCTGCTGGCGAGCACCTTTGCCGCGCGCTATTTCGACAAGGGTGTGATGCGCGCTTATCTGCAACAGGTTTCAGTACGACTGATCGAGCACGGCCAGCTTGGTGTCATTGGTGCCGCAAGCTGGTTTCTGGACGAGCGGCAGGGAGCGTGAGATGACCACTTATCCAGCAACACGGCGCCAAACCAACCATCACAACATCCACGACCGCGCCATGCCGGTCATGATTCGAGCAACCTCTGAGGGGAGGACACCATGAATTACCGCAAGACATTGCTAGCCGCCAGCATCATCACCAGCCTGTGCGTGTCGGCTACGGCATTTGCCCAGGACACCACGCAGGCCGCGCCGGCGCCAGCCGCCCAGACGCAGTCGACCACAACAACGACCACGACGACGACAGGGCAGACTGTCCAGCAGACCAACGCTGCCAACGCGAAAAATGCCACCAACCTGGTCGGCATCACCGTGACCGGCATCCGCGCCAGCTTGCAGGCATCGCTGGAAACCAAGCGCAATGCCGACGCGATCGTTGACGCGATCACTGCGACGGACATCGGCAAGTTCCCGGCCACCAACGCGGCCGAGGCACTGGAACAGATCCCCGGCGTGACGCTCGATCGCAGCATCCCGGCGACCCAGCGCGTCAGCATCGACGGCATGGATCCGAGCCTCAACCTGAGCTACCTCGATGGCCATCCGGTGGCGCAGGCACAGTGGCTGTTTGGCGATAGCCCGAACCGTGGCTTCAACTACTCGCTGCTGCCGCCGGAAATCCTCGGCTCGCTGCAGGTCTACCACAGCCCCGAGGCGCGTCTGCCCGAGGGCAGCCTTGGCGGCAGCGTGTTCATGAACACCGTCAAGCCGCTCGACGTTCCGGCCAATACGGTGACCGGCTCGGTCGGCCTCAACTACAACGACATGGTTGGTGACACGCGCCCCGACGCGTCGGTCTTCTACAGCTGGCACAACGACGACAAGACCTTTGGTGTCGATGTCTCCGCCCAGCATTACGAGCAGATCACCAGTCGCGAAGGTGAAGAGAACTACGGCTACAGCAGCGTGGCTTCGGTGAATGCCGCCGCCCTGGCCGCTGGCAACAACGCGATCCAGAACGAGCTGAATGCGGGCACCATCAAGGGCACGGACCAGATCCCGAACCAGGTGAGCGCATCGAACTTCCAGCAGACCGAGAAGCGCGACGACGTCAACATCAACCTGCAGTGGAAGCCGGTCGATAATCTCACGACCTCGCTCGGCCTGATGTACATGAGGGACAACCTCGACAACGTCAACCAGTCGATGTATCCGTGGGCGACGCATGCCGCGGCCGGCATCACCTCGCTGACGGAAGGCCCGAACGGCATCATCACCAGCGGTACCCAGGTCGGTACGCCGTGCCTGAACAGCACCAATTGCGTAAGCACGGCCAACACCTACACGGACAACAATGCCCGCCACTCGACGGTCACCACCAAGGGTGTGGATCTTCAGGGTATTTACACCGGTGACGGCTGGACACTCGGCGGCCAGGCGGGCATCAGCACGTCGCGCAACCCACAGAGTGCCGTGGTCAAGGAAATCTTCTACGGCGGCGGCTTCGACTGGTCGCTGGCCAATGGCGCGCAGTACACCGACCCGCTCACCGCCAACAATCCCAACTACTGGGCCGACAATGGCTGGGGCGGCAACGAAGAGACGATTCTGTACAAGGCCAAGGACACCTATGGCCAGCTCGATTTCACCAAGGACTTCGACAGCTTCTTCAACGAGTTGCTGGTCGGCGTGCGCTACGCCAGCCACTGGGAAAGCCAGGTCGAGAACGCGTATGTGGGTGCGCAGCAGCTCACCCTCAACCAGATTGGCTACGGCGGTCTGACCGACCTGTCGGGCCTGTCCAGCCTGGGGATGTCGCCGAGCATGGTGACCCATGTGCAGACGTCGGGCTCCGCCGCCCTCTTCAATGCTGTCCTCAGCACGCCGGGCTTCGGTGCCGCCAAGGACGCGAACGTCTATTGGGACGACACCTGGAACGTACAGCAGCAGAACAGCGCGGCCTATGCCCAGCTGAACTTCGGCAACGACGACCTGCACGGCAACCTGGGCGTGCGTTTCGTGCACACCGAGATCACCTCGAACGGCTACAACATCCCGGGTGATTGCGCTGCCGCCGATTCGTTTGATTGCATTTTCCCGGCGGGCTTCGGCTATGTCGGCCAGACCAGGACATTCAACAACTGGCTGCCGGCGTTCAACATCGCCTACAACGTCACGCCGGACTTCATCCTGCGCGCCGCTGCTTCCGAGACGGTGGCCTACGCTCCGTACAACCAGTACGCGCCGTACTTCGAGGCGAACGACACGGTGCTGACGGCAACTGCCGGCAACCCGGATCTGAAGCCCTACCGTTCGGCGAACTTCAATGCGTCGGCTGAGTGGTACTTCAGCGAGCAGTCCGTGTTTGCCGCGTCGGTCTTCTACAAGGACGTGCTCAACTACATCGTCAATGCAGCGACTACGCAGGAGCGCATCAACGGTTCCTGGACCATCCCTGGCTATGCGCAAAATACCGGCAACTCGCAGGTTCAGGAGGGTCTGTGCACAGCCGTGGGCGTGTGCCAGTACGACGTGACGGCACCGGTAAACGGCGGCCGCGCGAAAGTGGAAGGTGGCACCCTGAGCTACCAGCAGGCGTTCTCCGACACCGGCTTCGGTGCGAAGGCGAATTTCACCTACTCCAATGCCTCCACTTCGAAGGGCGGCGCGTTGCCGTACAACTCGAAGGACTCCTACAGCATCGGGCCGTACTTCGAGCAGGGACCGTATAGCGCGAGCGTTTCGTACAGCTGGCGTAGCAGCTACCTGGCCGGCGGCTACGTGGCAGGTGCACCGGCCACGTTCATCGACGGCTGGAAGGAGCTGGACGCGTCGCTGGGTTACCAGATCGACAAGAACTTCTCGCTGTCCCTCAGCGCGCAGAACCTGCTCAACTCGAAGTACTACGCGTACCTGGGTAGCAAGACCCAGTTGTCCGAGCAGTACGTGACCGGGCGTGACTACATGCTCGCCGTGCATTTCAAGTTCTGATTCACGTTTCATCCTCAGGTAAGTCCTCTTAGGTTTTTCTTCCCCATCGGACCTGGCACCCTTGCCAGGTCCCTTTTTTTTTCGGGGTAGTGAGTTGCAACACAGGCGGCTGGCTCAGCCGCCTTTCATGAAATTCCGGAACGTCGGTTGACGCAGAGACACGCCATGAACCTTGCACGTCTTGTCCTTTGTCTGGCCCTGAGCGGCATCGCGTCCGTCGCCTGGGCGACGACAGCACCGACTTCACTCATTCCACTGCCGGCGCAGCTTGATCAAGCTGACGGCAGCTTCCAGGTCGATGAAAAAACTCCGATCGTGGTTGCCGACCACGACGCCTCGACTCGACATACCGCGGACTATCTGGCCGACCTGATCGGACGCACCCGCGGGCTGCATCTGCAGGTGACGGCAGGCGCGGCAACGGCGAATGCGATTGTTCTGCAACGCGATCCACGTGCGCTGGTAGCGAGCAGTGAAGGCTACGCACTGGACGTCACGCCGCAAGGCATCCGAGTCACCGCACGCGACGATGCCGGACTGTTCCATGGCGCGATCACGTTGTGGCAGCTGCTGACTCCCGACGCACGACAAGGCGCCGTAATGGTGCCGGCGCTGCACATCCTCGATCAGCCGCGCTTCGTCTGGCGTGGTCTGATGCTCGACTCCGTGCGGCACTTCCAGTCGGTGGCCGAAGTCGAGCAACTGCTCGATCAAATGGCCCAGCACAAGCTCAACGTATTCCACTGGCATCTCACCGACGACCAGGGCTGGCGCATCCAGATCAAGCGCTATCCCGAGCTCACCGGTATCGGTGCGTGGCGCACGCCACCGGATGCCGGACACGAAGGCGAGCCGACGACGTACGGCGGCTTTTACACGCAGGATCAGATCCGCCAGATCGTCGCCTATGCCGCCGCGCGTTACATCACGGTGGTACCGGAGATCGACATGCCCGGCCATGCGCAGGCCGCGGTGGCCGCGTACCCGCAGATCGGCGTTACCGGCAAGCGCCCATCCGTGTCGGTGGACTGGGGTGTCAATCCCTACCTGTACAACGTGGACGACGCCACGTTTGGGTTCATCGACAACGTGCTCGACGAGGTGATGGCACTGTTTCCATCGCACTATATCCACGTGGGTGGCGATGAGGCCGTCAAAGACCAGTGGCAGGCCTCGCCGGCCGTGCAGGCAAAGATGCACGCGTTGGGTGTGAAGGACGAAGATGCGCTGCAGGGCTGGTTCATCGATCGCGTCGGCAAGTACCTGGCCACGCATGGAAGGCGCTTGATCGGCTGGGATGAGATCCTCGATGGCGGTGTCCCCGCCGACGCCACCGTGATGTCATGGCGCGGTGCGCAGGGCGCGATCACGGCGGCGAAGCAGGGGCATGATGTGGTGCTGTCGCCCGCACCCGGCCTGTACTTCGACCAGTTGCAAAGCGATCGTGCCGACGAGATCGCCGGGCGTATTCCGGTGCAGGATCTGGCCAGCGTCTATGCGTTCGAGCCGGTACCGAAAGAGCTCGACGCGGCACAAGCGAAGCACGTACTCGGGGCGCAGGCCAATGTGTGGACCGAGCACATGCCGACGATGGCCCATGTGGAACACGCCGTATTCCCGCGACTGGATGCACTGAGCGAAGTGGACTGGTCAGCGGCTGGATCACGAGACTGGCACGGATTCCTCGCCCGCCTGTCGGCGCAATTCGCACGCTATCGCGCACAGGGCATCGGCTATGCCGACAGCGCGTTCGCGCCGGATATCGGCCTGGATCGCAATGCCGCACTGGCCAGTGGTACGGCACAGGTCACGTTGTCCGACCAAGCCGGCGCTGGTGCGTTGCACTACACGCTGGACGGCAGTGCGCCGGATCTGCACTCGCCGCTGTATCGCACGCCGATTGTGGTGAAGTTGCCGGTGACCGTGCGCGCAGCGACTTTTGCCGCCGACGGCAGTGTGCTGGCTTCGCCACGTCAGCGCGTACTGGACCAGGCGAGTCTGCTCACCCTCGATGGCAACGAAATGCCCAATTGCCCGGGCAGCGATTTCCGCCTGCGCGTGCAACCGATGCCCGATGCCACCTCGCTGGCACCGGTCTACAGCATCAATGTATTCGACAGTTGCCAGTTGTATCCGGCGACGCAGCTGGAGGGTGTCACGTCGATTCACGTCGACGTCGTAAGGCTGGAGCGCAACTACGCGTTGGCGCACGACGCCAAGCTGGTGGTCTCGCGCCCGCACAGCACACCATTCGGCGAGTTGGTGGCGCATCAGGACCGCTGCGATGGCAAGGTGCTGGCCACGTTGCCGTTGCCGAATCCCGATCAAGCCGGGCGCAGCTTTACGCTGGATGCGCCACTACCCACGCAGCATGGCGTGCACATGATGTGTCTGGCCTTCACCGCATCGATTGACGGGCCGCTTTACGCGCTCGCTCGCGTCGCGCTGCGGCCAACCGGCGTGAAGTGACGAGGTCGCGCGGCATCGGCTCAACTCACTCGATGCGCTGCTACGCCGTGGCGATGCCAATGATGAACGATCAGGGTCCGGCTGCGCTATCGAGGTCCGCGCAACGCCTTGATGAGCAGAGTCATCGCCAGCAGTCCCGCCAGAAAGCCGGTGCCGGCGCCCCACAAGGCGCCGGTCTGTCCGGCCATGAGATAGCCCACGCCGCAGCCCAGTGGAAACAACAGCAACAGGGGCAGGCATCCCATCGGTCGACCCCGGCGGTTTAATACGTTGCTGCGAGTTTGTCGGGCAGCGCCGGTGCGTGCCGCAGCAACGCATGCTTCGCGGTCTGGATTTCGGCGCCGGACAACTCGATCAGCGGCGCGAACTTTCCGGCGATCAGCGCGGCTACCGGCATTCCATCGCGATAGAGCACCCGCGATCCGGCCAGGGCTGGCACTTTGTCGCCCACCAGCACCGTGCCGACCAGGTTCAGCGGATCGCAGCCACTCAGACAAATCAGCTCGCCGTCATCGGCGCGCTGACGCACGGCGCGCAACGGCGCGATCGCCTCGGGTAGCGCAAACTGTTCGCCAACCAGACCCTCGACGAATCGACCGCCGCGGATCTCGCCACGCGCTTCGAGCCGGTGATACACGCGTAGCAATTCGCGCCATGAGGGCAGCCATGGCGCTTCTCGTTCCAGCAGTTTCCAGAACACCACGCCGTAGCGACGCAGCAGCGTGCGGGCGATATGTTCGATCGCATCGGCGTTTGCCCCCTCTCTCCTTTGGGGAGGGGGTTGGGGTGAGGGGACGGTCTTGCGGGAAGGTCTGTCCAGGCGAGCTCCGCTCTGCTTTCCCGCGAGCGCCCGCCCCTCATCTGCCCTATCGGGCATCTTCTCCCCAGCGGGGAGAAGAGCATGGTTGCGCGCCAACGACCAGCGTCCCGCATCCGCGATGTCGTTGAGAAGGTGGCGTCGCAGGCGTCGGTGGCGGCCGCCGTCGCGCTTGGCGGCGGGCAACAGCAGTGCGCGCAGGCCGGCGAAACTGTCGGCGCTGACGCGGCCGGCTGCGACCAGTTCACCGAGTGCATCCTCCAGCTCGGTACGCAACAGCCGGGTGGCGTCCAGCAACTCGTCGAAGAACAATGCGCCCGCGTCCCGCAGCGCATCCGCTACTGCCTGTGCCCGAGAGGACAGCAGGATTTCCTGCGGACCGGAACTTCCGGCGATGGACGTCCAGACGGCCATGCCACGGCGTGGCAACAACACGATCGGTGTGCTGCGCACCGGGCCACCGCCACCACCGCTTCCGGTACGCAGCCGGCTCCAGCTGATCCGACCGGCGCGGCACAGCTCGTCCAGCCAGCTGATCGAATAGTCCTCGATACGCATGGGCAGGATTTCCGATTCCCATGCACCCGCGGCTGCCTCGAAACCCTCCAGCTGGGCCAGCGTGGCGCTGAGTGCATCCGGCCCGCTCAGCCGGGTGGCCGACGAAACATGCTGCCAGTCGAACAGGAAGCGCATCAGTTCGCGCCGGCTGACCGGCTCGATTTCGCGGCGCAGGCGGCCGATCGTATAGCGATGGATGCGCGCCAGCAGATGTCGCTCGCACCATTCGGTGTCGGTGGCATCGGCGGTGAAGTGGCCCTGCATCACATAGCCCTCGGATTGCAGCCGGGTCAATGCAAGTTCGATGTCGCTGGCATCAACCATCAGCGATTGGGCCAGCGCCGCGACAGTAACCGGACCGAGGCCGCCAAGGCGACGGCGCACCAACTCCAACACGGCGTCGTCGCGCGTCCATGCCTGGGCGGCATACTCGGCCGGGGCAGCGATCGCAGGCTGCATCGACGCATCCGGATGTACGGCCTGCCATAGCGGCAAGCTCTCGGCAGAACTCCACACCGGACCTCCTCTCCCCGTTGGGGAGAGGATCGAGGTGAGGGGTGGGTGCTCGCCAAGAGGCTCATCGAAGCGCGCTTCGGTGTGGCCTTCTCGCAAGACTGTCCCCTCACCCCAACCCGCTCCCCGCAGGGGAGAGGGGGCAAGCTGCGTGGCCCGCTGTGCTTTGGCCAGTTCTTGCAGTCGCTCATTCCAGCCGTGATTTACCAGTACTTCATCGGCGGTGACAAAGCCCAGCAAGGTCAGCGCCTCGTGCATCTCATCGGCGTCGCGCACCTGGGGCCACGCCTCGTCGCGCACCGCGTCGATCGCAGCGGGATCGAGCCGACCGAGATCGTCGGCGCTGCTGCTTTCATTCCAGCGGCGGTTCTGCACGGCCTGGGTGCGCCGTTCTTCCAGTGGCGCATCGTCGAGGAACGCGTAGGGCGCGGCATTCAACACTTCGGCAGCGAGTGGACTGGGGCCGGTGAGATCGCGGGCGACCACGCTGATGTCACCGCCCTCCAGCCCGCGCAGGATCTCCAGCAAACCATCGACGTCCATCGCCTCGCGCAGACAGTCGTGCATGGTCTGGTTGACCAGCGGATGATCGGGCACGTCGCGCTCTCCGACGATGTTTTCCAGACAGGCGACCTGATCGGGGAACACGGCGGCAAGCAGATCCTCGCTCTTCATTCGCTGCAGCGGCGGCGGCACTTTCTTGCCGCCGGCAAAGCGCGGCAGCGCCAGCGCCGTCACCGCGTTCCAACGCCAGCGCGCAGGGAATAGAGGTGCGTCGAGCAGTGCCTGCACCAGCACATGCTCGGCGGTGTTCGAGTGCAGGTAGCGCGCGACTTCTTCCAGCGGAAAACTGTGGCTGGTCGACAGCGACAGCACGATCGCGTCCTCGGTCGCGGCGG
>JBAPPP010000259.1:0-2838 GCA_049280175.1 Rhodanobacter sp. | reverse complement strand
GTACTGGATGTCGATGCCCCATTGCGAACCATCGCCCAGCAGGCGCTGAAACATTTCCTGCTCGTGCGGCGTGTTGATCATCAGCATTTGGCGGATGCCGGCCAGCATCAGCGTGGCCAATGGGTAGTAGATAAGCGGCTTATCGTATACCGGCAGCAGCTGCTTGCTTACGGCGCGAGTGATGGGATACAGCCGGGTGCCGGAACCGCCGGCGAGGATGATGCCCTTCTGCGTGCTGCTCATGCTCCAAGACGCTCCATGCGATAGCTGCCGTCGAGTACGCGCTGGACCCACGGCTGGTGGGTGAGATACCAGTTCACGGTCTGCGCGATGCCGGTTTCAAATGTCTGCAACGGTGCCCAACCCAGCTCGTTCTGCAACTTGCTGGAGTCAATCGCGTAGCGACGGTCGTGCCCGGGACGGTCCTTCACGTAAGTGATCAATGATTCGCGCTCGCGGCGGTCGGCCAGTGGTTGGTGTGTGTCGAGCAGCGCGCAAATGGTTTTAACCACGGCGATGTTTTCGCGCTCGGCATTGCCACCGACGTTATAGGTTTCGCCAATGCGGCCGGCCTCCAGGACACGGCGGATCGCGCTGCAGTGGTCGCCGACAAACAGCCAGTCGCGGATGTTGCGGCCGTCGCCATAGACCGGCAACGGTTCACCAGCCAGCGCCTTCTGGATGACCAGCGGAATGAGCTTTTCCGGGAACTGGTACGGGCCGTAATTGTTCGAGCAGTTGGTGGTCAGCGTCGGCAGGCCATACGTGTGCTGGAACGCGCGCACCAGGTGATCCGAGGCCGCTTTCGAGGCGGAGTACGGGGAATTCGGCGCATAGGCCGTCTGTTCGGTGAACTTGCCTTCGGCACCGAGCGATCCGTAAACCTCATCGGTCGATACATGCAGGAAACGGAAGGTATCGCGTGCGGCGCCTTCAAGGCTGCGCCAATAGTCGCGGGCACATTCCAGCAGGCTCAGCGTGCCGACCACATTGGTCTGGATGAATTCCGCGGGGCCGTCGATCGAGCGGTCAACGTGCGACTCGGCGGCAAAATTGACGATACCGTCGGGCCGGTGCTCGCGCAGTAGCTGGCCTACCAGTTCGCGGTCGCCGATATCGCCGTGCACGAAGACATGGCGTTGATTGCCCGCGAGCGAGGCCAGGGTGTCCGGGTTTCCCGCGTACGTCAGCTTGTCCAGATTGACGATGTGCAGCCCGTCGGCGACGGCCTGCAAGACGAAATTGGCGCCGATGAAGCCTGCACCACCGGTGACGAACAGAGTTTTCATGGCGCCCAGTCAGCATCCGTACGAATTCCCATTGTGCCATGTCCGAGGGCCAGATCCGGCTCTGGCTGGCCGTTTGGAGCCATGCTCCGCCCGTCGAACCGGCCGCCGTTAAGGTAAATACCGGGTGTTCACAGGTATGATGAACGGCTAAACACCGCGGCCGAATGGCCGCCCCGAATCCGCCCATCAAGATGCTGCCATGACCAAAAAAGCCAACACCACTCACGGATTGGGTACGCGGGCGATCCATGCCGGCCAGCATCCGGATCCCAGCACCGGCGCCATCATGACGCCGATCTACGCCACCTCAACCTATGTGCAGGAGAGCCCGGGCAAGCACAAGGGCTACGAGTATTCGCGCACACAGAATCCCACGCGGATGGCCTATGAGCGCTGCGTGGCGGATCTGGAGGGCGGCGTTGCCGGCTTTGCGTTTGCCTCAGGCCTGGCGGCGGCGGCGACCGTTCTGGACATGCTCGATTCGGGCAGCCACGTGATCGCGATGGACGATCTCTACGGCGGTACTTACCGGCTATTCGAAAAGGTGCGTCGGCGTTCGGCCGGGCTCGACTTCAGTTTCATCGACCTGAATGATGGTGCGGCGCTCAAAGCGGCGCTTAAACCCAATACACGGATGATCTGGGCCGAGACACCGACCAATCCGATGCTCAAACTGGTCGATCTGGCCAAGGTCGCCGCATTTGCCAAGAAGCACGGCCTGATCCTGGTCGTGGACAATACTTTTTGCTCGCCGATGATTCAGCGCCCGCTGGAATTTGGCGCAGATCTGGTGTTGCATTCGGCGACCAAATACCTCAATGGCCATTCGGACATGGTCGGCGGCATCGTGGTCGCTGGCAGCAAGGAACTGGCCGAGCAGATGGGCTTCCTGCAGAACTCGGTGGGGGCCGTCGCCGGCCCGTTCGATTCATTCCTCGCGATGCGCGGCCTGAAGACCCTGCATCTGCGCATGAAGGCACATTGCGAAAGCGCGCTGGAGTTGGCTCGTTGGCTGGAAAAGCACCCGGCGGTCGAGCGGGTGATCTATCCCGGTCTCAAGAGCCACCCACAGCACGCACTGGCCAAGCGTCAGATGGACGGCTTCGGCGGCATCATCACGATCGAAGTGAAGGGCGGCCTGAAAAAGGCCAAGCGCATGCTGGAACGCTGCGAGCTGTTCGCACTGGCCGAGTCGCTGGGTGGCGTCGAGAGCCTGATCGAGCATCCGGCAATCATGACCCACGCCTCGGTGCCGGCCGCCAACCGCAAGCGGCTGGGCATCAGCGATGGGCTGATCCGACTGTCGGTGGGTGTGGAGGATGTTGAAGACCTTCGCGCGGAGCTGACATACGCGCTGGGCAATTGAGTGCCTTCGGCATGGGTCTTGAGTGTTTTGGCGTGCTGAGTGGAAGCATACGGTGATCATGGTGGGCAAGCAAAAACTAGATCTGGGGGTTCGGCTGCTCAGACTGTCAGCATGGATGCGCCGGCAGCCTTGGTTAAAGGCGATTTACCGTCATTTCCCTTTCGTTATTCGCAGAAAGTTGTC
>JBAPPP010000258.1:0-13375 GCA_049280175.1 Rhodanobacter sp. | reverse complement strand
GCCCTGGCCACCGCGCGCGGCTTCGCGCTGCATACGGGTGTTGGTGGCGCGTGGCAGCATGCCGTATTCGGCGGTGACCCAGCCCTCGCCTTTGCCGCGCAGCCAGGCTGGCGCACGATCTTCGACGCTGGCCGTGCACAGCACGCGGGTGTCGCCAAAGCTCACCAGCACCGAGCCCTCGGCATGGCGGGTGTAGTGGCGTTCGATGCTGACGGTGCGCAGCTGGTCGCTGCTGCGGCCACTGGGACGGGCGACGGAATTCATGGGGTAGTTCCTGACTTCGCTTGGCCGGATTGGGCAAGGCGGGACGGGAGAGTTTACCATTGAGCACTTTCCCCACGTCCGGATGACCGCCGATGATCCGCAGCATGACGGCCTACGCCAGTGCCGAAACCACCGGGCCCGCCGGTACCCTCAGTTGCGAGCTGCGCACGGTCAACCACCGATATCTTGAGCTGAGCCCACGCCTGCCGGACGATTTGCGCAGTTTCGAGTCGCTGCTGCGCGAACGCATTGCGGCGAAACTGTCGCGCGGCAAGCTCGACATCACCGTGCGCCGCACCAGCGATTCGCGCAGTGAATCGCTACAGGTCAACAACGCGCTGCTGTCCCGATTGTCGGAATTGAACCTGGATATGACAGCGCTATTTCCCGGCCTGCGCGTCGAGTTCACCGAATTGCTGCGTTTCCCGGGCGTATTGCAGCAGAGTGCGGTCGACCCAGACTCCCAGCAGGCGGCGCTGTTCGACGTGCTCGATCGCGCGCTGGATGCACTCACCGCCACCCGCGAACGCGAAGGCGAGAAGCTGGCCGAGATCCTGCGCGACAAGCTCGACGGCATCGAACGCGTGGTTGCCGATGTACGCGGCTGGATGCCGCAGATCCGGGCGGCGTTGCGCGCGCGGCTGGATACGCGGCTGGCCGACCTCAAGCAGCCGGTGGAGCCAGGTCGGCTGGAACAGGAACTCGTATTGCAGATCACCCGCACCGACGTGGACGAGGAACTCGACCGGCTCAGTACGCACATCGGCGAATCGCGCCGCGTGCTCGGCTTGAAGGAGCCGGTGGGTCGGCGGCTGGATTTCCTGATGCAGGAATTCAATCGCGAGGCGAACACCCTGGGCTCCAAATCGGTCGACGCGCGCAGCACCAATGCCGCCGTCGAGCTGAAGGTGCTGATCGAGCAGATGCGCGAACAGGTGCAGAACATCGAATGAGCGCGACCGATTCCAGCCGTACCGATGCCATCGTTGCCGACGCTAGCAGCGAGCAGATCGAAGGCACCTTGTTCGTGGTCGCCGCACCTTCGGGCGCCGGCAAGTCCACCCTGGTCAACGCGCTGCTCGAGCGCGAGCCGGCGATCTCGCTATCGGTGTCGCATACCACGCGACCGCCGCGTACCGGCGAGCTGTACGGGCGGCATTACTACTTCGTCGAACGCGGTGAATTCGAACGCGAGGTCGCCGAAGGCATCTTTCTCGAACATGCCGAAGTGCACGGCAACCTGTACGGCACTTCTCGTACCACCGTGCAGGCGCTGCTGGCACAGGGGCGCGACGTCTTGCTGGAAATCGACTGGCAGGGCGCCGAACAGATCCGTCGAACCAAGCCCGACTGCGTCAGCGTGTTCATCCTGCCGCCGTCGCGGGCGGAACTTGAACGTCGCCTGCGTGGTCGTGCTTCGGACAGTGTGGAGGTGATCGAGCGTCGGCTGCACAATTCGCGCGAAGAAATCGCCCATGCGCACGAATTCGACTACATCCTGATCAACGACGCCTTCGAGCGGGCGTTGGGCGACCTGCAGGCGATCGTGCGAGCGGTGCGTCAGCGCAGCGCGCTGCAGTGGCAACGGCACGAATCGCTGATTGTGGAATTGCTGGCCGCCGACAAGACATCTGAGTGACATGACCCCCGCTGCATGGCCTTCACACGCCTGTTCAGCTACCTTGGCTCCTTTATTCTCGCAAGTTACCGCCCATGACCGACCCCGCTCGCGCCACGTCCGATGACAGCACGCTGGTGCGGGTCCGTGGCCTGACCACGGTGCTCAATGGCAAGACCATCTTCGATGCGCTGGATATGGACATTCCGCGCGGCAAGGTCACCGCGATCATGGGACCCAGCGGCACCGGCAAGACCACCCTGCTCAAGCACATTACCGGGCAGATGCGTGCCGATGCCGGTGAGATTCTGGTCGATGGCAAGAACGTGCCCGACATGTCGCGCGAAGCTTTGTACAAGATGCGCGAGGGCATCGGCTATCTGTTCCAGAATTCGGCATTGCTGACCGATTTCGATGTGTTCGAGAACGTGGCATTTCCACTGCGTCAGCATACGAAGTTGCCAGAAGTGCTGATCCGCAACCTGGTGTTGCTCAAGCTGCAGGCGGTGGGTTTGCGTGGCGCGGCGCGGTTGCTGCCGAATGAGTTGTCCGGCGGCATGGCGCGCCGGGTCGCGCTGGCCCGTGCCATCGTGTTCGATCCCATGCTCATTTTGTATGACGAGCCGTTCGTGGGGCTCGATCCAGTGGCCTTGAACCAGGTGCTCAAATTGATCCGCACGCTGAACCAGACGCTCGGCATCACCAGTGTGCTGGTGGCGCACGAACTCGATGCGATCAAGCAGGTGGCCGATCACGTATTCCTGATCGCCAATGGCAAGGTGGTGGCGCAGGGCGATCCGAAAACCATCGCGAATGACGGCTCGCCATGGACCCGGCAGTTTTTCGGCGGCGAAGCGGATGGCCCGGTGCCGTTCCAGTATCCGGCCGGCGATTACGCGCAGGCGCTGGGCTTCAGCGGAGCGGCGAAATGAATCCGCGCGCGCCGCAAGGCAACAATGTGGTGACCCAGTCGCTGGCACAGATCGGCAACTGCGGCCTGTTCCTGCTGACCCTGCTGGCGGCGATACCGCGCAGTTTCCGTTATGTGCGAGAAACCATTCGTCAGCTGTGGTTCGTCGGGGCGATGAGCCTGACCATCATCATGGTCTGCGGCCTGTTCGTCGGCATGGTGCTGATGCTGCAGCTGTATCACGTGCTGTCGATCTTCGGCGGCACCTCGGCCAGTGGCATGGTGGTGGCGCTATCGGTTTATCGTGAACTCGGACCGGTGGTGACGGCGCTGCTGTTCGCCGGTCGTGCCGGCACCTCGATCACCGCCGAGATCGGCCTGATGCGCGCGACCGACCAGATCGATGCGATGGAGATGATGGCGGTCGATCCGATTGCTTATGTCGCCACGCCGCGCTTCCTGGCCGGGCTGATTGCGATGCCCTTGCTGTGCTGTGTGTTCTGCGCCATGGCGATCTTCGGTGGTCATCTGATTGGGGTGAGCTGGCTCGGCATCGACAACGGCACGTTCTGGTCGAATATGACCGCGGTGGTGGAACTGCATACCGACATCGTCAATGGCGTGCTGTTCAAGAGCCTGGCGTTCGGTGCAGTGGTATCGCTGATCGCGGTCTACCAGGGCTTTACCACGCCGCCGACCAGTGAGGGCGTGGCTTATGCCACTACCCGCACGGTGGTTGCTTCGTCCATTGCGATCCTGGCGCTGGACTTCGTGCTCACCGCCTTCCTGATGTGACTGCGTCATGACGATTATCGCCATCCCCCCCTTTCATCGAGTCATCCTTCATTGAGGACTGTGCCGTGAGCCAACCAAGAAATTCCTACGCCGTCGGCACCGGCCTGTTCATCGTGCTGGGTTTTGCCGCGCTGGCCTATCTGGCCACGCAGACCACGTCGGTGGCGAATGTGCATCAAGGCGCCAGCTACACCGTCGATGCGCACTTTGCGAACATCGGACAGCTGAAGGAGCGCGCCCCGGTGAAGATCGCCGGCGTGCGGATCGGCCAGGTGCAGTCAATCACGCTGGAGCCGGGTAAGGAGGTCGCGGATGTGAAGCTGGCGATCGACACCCACTACGACAAGATTCCGCTGGATTCCGTGGCGAGCATCTACACCAGTGGCCTGCTCGGCGACCAGTACGTGGGCATCCGCTACGGCAACTCGAAGAAAACCGTCGCCGATGGTGGCGCGCTGGTGCTGACCCAGCCAGCGCAGCAGCTGGAGGAAATGCTCGGCAAGTTCTTCGGTGCTGGCGGTGTGGCCGACAACCTCGGTGGCACTTATACGGTGAAGGCGAACTTCACCAATGTCGGTGCGCTTTCCGTCGGTGCCCCGGTGAAGATGGCCGGTGTGCCGATCGGCAGCGTGCAGTCGGTGGTCGCCGATCCGGTGAAGCTTGATGCCGAGGTCACGCTGGCAATCGACAAGCGCTACAACGCGATTCCCGACGATTCGGCCGCCGCCGTGTTCACCAGCGGTTTGATCGGCACCCAGTATGTTGCGATCCAGCCAGGCGGTTCACCGGACGCGCTCAAGGATGGCGATGAGATGGTGCTGACCCAGTCGGCGATGCAGCTGGAAGATCTGATCGGCAAATTCATGGTCAACGGTTCGTCCAGCGACAAAAAAGATGCCGGTAACGGCAAATCCTCAGAGTCCCCCGCCCCAGCCGGCAAGCATTGAACGAGCCGGTTTTGCTGAAGGAGTTACCCATGTTGCGCAGACTGGCTCTCGCCACCGCCCTTGCCATAGGCGCGGCCGTTGCCGCCCCGGCGGCATTCGCCGCCCAGGACGCCGCCCCGGCGAATGCACCCGCTTCCCAGCGGGCGCCCGAACAGATCGTGCAGTCGATCGCCGACCAGTTGGCGAATGACATCGATGGCCATCGCGAAGAGTTGAAGCACAATCAGGACAGGTTGATCAACATCATCGACGAAGTGTTCCTGCCGAACTTCGACATCGACTACGCCTCCATTCTGGTACTCGGCCAGCATGCCCGGGACGCTACTCCGGACCAGCGCAATCGCTTTGCCAAGGCGTTCTACAACTCGATCACCCATCGTTACGCCCAGGGCCTGCTCGATTACACCCGCGGCCGCGTCAAGGTATTGCCGTTCAACGGTGATCTCAATGACAAGCGCACCGTCGTGCGGACCCAGGTAGTGATGGACGACGGCAAGCTGGTGTCGATCGACTACGCGTTCCGCAAGAGCCGCAGCGGGGACTGGAAGGCCTATGACGTGATCATCGAGGGCATTTCCTATGTCACCAACTATCGCAATCAGGTGGATGCGGAAATCCGCAAGGTTGGCATTGATCAGCTGATCAAGAACCTGGAAACCCAGGGTGAGAATGCGCTGAAGTCGATGGAACAGGAAGGCAAGGGCGCGCAGTGACGATGGCCGTCGAACGCGAGGTTGTACTGAGCGCGAGCGCGCCGGGAACGCTGGCCGTGAGCGGCGTGCTGAGCTTCGATACGGCAGCATCGGCGTTGCGGGACATCCAGGGTGCGTTGGCGAAAGGCACGGTGACCACGCTCGACCTGGCTGGCGTAAGGCACAGCGACAGTGCAGGACTGTCGTGCGTGCTGGCGGTGGCGGCCGAGGCTGCCCGACGTGGCCATCCCTTGCAGGTCATCCACGTGCCGGCCGGCATGCAGGTGCTGGCACAGGTCTGTGAGGTCGATCGCCTGTTCGGTTGAGTAGCGTCGAGGCGGCAGTAACGAAGAAGGGGCCCGCGGGCCCCTTCTTCGTTATTAACTTCGCATTGTCAGCGTCACCGGCTACTGTTTGCTCGCTTGATCGGGATGCTTGTTTTCCCACTGATGCTGCTGATCCAGCAATTGATCGGGATCGAAGTTCTTGTCATCCAGCCCCTGCATCTGCTCGATGACCTTGTCCGGCGGACTGCCGTCGTAGATCTGATACACGCGCTGCTGCCGGTAGGCATCGCGGATGAATACGTAGGGGTCGTAGGCGGATGCCAGGAAACTCTCCGCATCGATGGCGCGGGCGCGCAGGGAAACCAGGTAGATCACTTCGGGGATGTAGTACTGGCCGTATTTGAAGTGATGGTTTTGCGTGTAGAGGCTCAGTGGGTCGAAGAAGTAGCTGTCCACCGGCAGTCGCCACACGTCGCGTGCCGTGGTCGGGCCGACGAACGGCAATACCAGGTAGTCGCCATCCGGGACGCCCCAGCGGGCCAGCGTGATGCCGAAGTCGTTATCTTCCAGCGGCAAGCCGATCTGGCTGGCTGGATCGAAGAAGCCACCCACGCCCAGCGTGAGGTTGACCAGGAAGCGGCCACTGCTTTGCAGCGCCTGCTTCGGGCGTGCCTGCAGCAGGTCATTGGCGACCGTGATGGGCATGCGGATGTTGGTGAAGAAGTCGTTGACCGAGCGACGCACCGGTGCATTGGTTATGTTGCGATATCCCACCGCGACCGGACGGACTACCGCCTTGTCCAACGAATCGTTGAACGCGTAGACCTTGCGGTTGACGTGCTCCAGCGGATCGTCGGTGCGCGGTTTGGCGATGGTGCAGCCAGCCAGCAACGCGATCGCGAGCAACGGCAACCAGCGGCTCAAGCAGAGGGAGCGGGGCAGTGAGGGCATCGGTGCAAGGGGATTCGCGGCAGGGGACGGTATATTGTACTGGCTGGTTTTATATCTTGCACGGCTTTCAATCTGCTTTCGCCGTCAACGCATCCATCGAACAGGCAGCCAGCCATCATACGCGCCGCGTTCGCTGCATTGCCAGCAAAGCACGCGCTGGCTACACTGTCAGACCATATAAGTCATTTATTCTTTGAGGATTTCGCATGGCACGTATTACCGTGGAAGACTGCCTCGAGGTGGTCGACAACCGTTTCGAGCTGGTGCTGATGGCGACCAAACGCGCGCGCCAGCTGGAAAAGGGTGCCGAGCCGGCCGTCAATCCCGGACAGGACAAGCCGACGGTGCTGGCCCTGCGCGAGATCGCCGAACGCCGTATCGATCAGGCCATGATCGACCAGATCGACAAGAGCGAGCGTGAGCGGGCCGAGCGCGAAGCGCTGGAGTGGGCCGCTGCCGAGGTCGACGACGACCTTTCCAAGGGCGGTGACGACTGATGGATGGCGGTTGCTGTAGCACGCGCGTCCATCGCACCGGCTTGCCCGGAAACTTTGGACAGGCCCTGAAGGGTCGCATGCACACAGCTACCGTCTGGTTTTACTGCCGTTGTCACGAGGTGGGTGCCTGAATCGGCCCCCGGCAACGATGACCACGGCCACGCATCCCGCTTCCGCCGACATGTCTGTGTTGCCGCCGTATGTGCTGGCTCTGAAAGAACGCATTGCCTACTTGCCTGAAGCGCAGGTAGAGCGTGTGTTGCGCGCTTTCCAGGTCGGCGCTCAGGCGCATGAGGGGCAGGAGCGCAAGAGCGGCGAGCCCTACATCACGCATCCGGTGGCGGTGGCCGGCATCCTGGCGGAACTCGGTCTGGATGCGGAAACGATCATCGCGGCGATCCTGCACGACACCCTGGAAGACACCGAATTGAGCCGCGACGCCTTGGCCGCCGAGTTCGGCGAGGTCGTGGCTGAGCTGGTCGATGGTGTCACCAAGCTGGACAAGATGCGCTTCGGCAGCCGCCAGGAAGCCGATGCGGAAAGCTTCCGCAAGATGCTGCTGGCGATGGCGCGCGACTTGCGGGTCATCCTGATCAAGCTGGCCGACCGTCTGCACAACATGCGCACGCTCGGCGCGAAGGATGGCGACTCGCGTCGCCGCATTGCCCGCGAGACGCTGGAAATCTTCGCGCCGATCGCGCAGCGCCTGGGCATGAACAAGTTCAAGGCCGAGCTGCAGGACCTCGGCTTTCGCGCGTTATACCCGGATCGCTACCGGGTGATCAGCGAACGCATCCGCGCGGCGATCGGCAACCGCCGCGAAGCCATGGGCAAGATCGAGACGGCGCTGTCGATGCGACTCACCGCCGATCATCTGCAAAGTCGCGTGGTGGGGCGGATCAAGTCGCCGTGGAGCATCTATTCCAAGATGCGTGGCGAGCACAAGAGTTTTGCCCAGCTGATGGACGTCTACGGTTTCCGCGTGGTCGTCGACAGTGCGATGAGCTGCTATATGGGGCTCGGCGCGGTGCACGCGCTGTACAAACCGGTCGACAAGCGCTTCAAGGATTTCATCGCGATCCCCAAGGCGAATGGCTACCAGTCGCTGCATACCGTGCTGCTGGGACCGTTTGGTGCGCCGATCGAGGTACAGATCCGCACGGCCGAGATGGATTCAGTCGCCGAACGCGGCGTCGCTGCGCACTGGGCCTACAAGACGGACAGCGGCCCGGCGAACAGTGCGCAGGCGCGTGCGCGCGAGTGGCTGTCTTCGCTCGCTGACAGTTCAGCCAATACGGTGTCGTCGGAGTTCATCGAAGCGGTAAAGATCGACCTGTTTCCCGACGAGGTCTATCTGTTCACCCCGCGTGGCGACATCCTCTCGCTGCCACGTAACGCGACCGCGCTGGACTTCGCCTACGCCGTGCACACCGATGTCGGCGATCACGCGGTGGCCGCGCGCGTCGACAAGAAATTGCTGCCGCTGCGCACGCGGCTGGAATCCGGCCAGCTGGTGGAAATCATCACCGCGCCGTCGGCAATGCCGAATCCGGCGTGGCTGGAATCCGTGGTTACCGGCAAGGCGCGTACCGCGATCCGTCAGTACCTGAAGCACCTGCAGCACGAGGATGCGGTCGACTTTGGCCATCGCATGCTCGATCGCGCGCTGGATGCGCTGGGCAGCAGTCTGGACGGTATTCCGGCGGCGGTGCTGGATCGCTTCCTCGAGGCGTCCAAGTTCAAGCGGCTGGAAGAGCTGCTGTCCGACATAGCGCTGGGCAACCGTATGCCTGACGTGGTCGCCAACCAGCTTCTCGCATCGCGTGGCAAGAAGGCTGGCAAGGTGCCGCAGGTGTCCCAGCACGTGCAGGAGAAAATCCGCATTACCGGCGCCGAACGCGGTGTGCTGAGTTTCGCCAATTGCTGCCATCCGCTGCCGGGCGATGACATCATCGGTTATTTGTCGTCAGGCAAGGGCATCGTAGTGCATCGCGAGGAATGCCCGAATGTGATCGAGCTGCGCAAGTCACCGGAACGCTGCGTGGCGATCGAATGGGATCGCGATGTGCAGGGTGATTATCGCGCGCAGCTGCGCATCGAGGTCATCAACCGTCCCGGCGTGCTGGCCACGGTCGCTGCTGCGATCGCCGCCGCCGACTCGAATATCGAGAACGTGGAATACGTCGAGCGCGACGCCGCCGCCGCGACGCTGCTGTTCGCCATGGAAGTGAAGAACCGCAAGCACCTGGCCGACGTGATCCGCCGCGTACGCCGCACCGGCGTGGTCAGCGGCGCGTACCGCTATCCGCTGTAGGAGCGCACGCCTTGTAGGAGCGCACTCTGTGCGCGAAAGGCCTCACGCATCCGGGCCAACGCCTGTTGGACCCTGTTCACCGTTCAGGCTTTTCGCGCACAGGGTGCGCTCCTACACTGGCGGCTTGTCACTCATCTGAGGTTGCCCCATGTCCCGCAGCATTATCGCCACTGATCAGGCACCGGCCGCGATCGGCCCCTATTCGCAGGCCGTGCGTCACGGCAACACGGTGTATTTCTCGGGCCAGATCCCACTCGATCCGGCGACCGCCGCGCTGGTCGAAGGCGACATCACCGCACAGACGCGACGGGTGTTCGACAATCTCGATGCCGTAGCCAAGGCGGCCGGCGGCTCGCTCGCGCAGATCGTACGGGTGGGCATCTATGTCACCGACCTGGCGAATTTTGCCGCGGTCAACGCGGTCATGGCCGAATATTTCCAGCCGCCGTATCCGGCGCGTTCCACCATCGAAGTGTCGGGTCTGCCGAAGGCAGCGCACGTCGAGGTCGATGCGGTCATGGTGCTGGACTAATTGCAGCCCGCGGCCAGCGCTGACAGCTGTCGTCGACATTCGCGCGGGCGTCCGTCTTACGGCGACGGGTCGTGCTCGGTTACGCTTGGATGTGATGACCACCCGCACCGCCCGTTCCGCTCCCACTGCTGGCACTGACCCGGGCATCGCTCCGGTCACGGTGCTGGCTGGCGTGGGGCCGTCGCTGCTCGCGGCGCTGTCCCGGCTCGGACTGGAACGGGTGCAGGATCTTTGGTTTCACCTGCCGCTGCGCTACGAGGACAAGACCCGGGTCACCGCCATCGCCGATCTGCGCGTGGGCGAGCAGGCGCAGGTCGAAGGTGTGGTCGAAGCGGTTGAACGAGGCTTCCGTTATCGCCCGCAGTTGAAGGTCGCGATCGGCGATGCCAGCCAGCAGACCCTGTTGTTGCGCTTTTTCCATTTCAATCGCGCCCAGGCCGAGCAACTGCTGCCCGGCACCCGCCTGCTTTGCTTTGGCGAAGTGCGGCATGGTGCGCAGGGACTGGAGATGGTGCATCCGCAATATCAGCGGCTGAGTGGCGATGATGCGGTCACGGTCGATGAATTGCTGAGCCCGATCTATCCGACCACCGAAGGCCTGGGGCAGAAGCGGCTGGCCGGCGTGATCGGCAAAGCGCTCGCGCTGCTGCCGCCAGCGGCACAACTGGAATTGATCCCGCCCGAGCTATGCGCCGAACACGGTCTGACCTCGTTGCGCGATGCGCTGCTGTATGTGCACCGGCCGCCGCCGGATGCGCATCTGGGCCAGCTCATGCTAGGCCATCATCCGGCGCAACAGCGCCTGGCATTCGAGGAGTTGCTGACCCAGCACCTGAGCTTGAAGCGCATGCGTGCCGCCGTGCGTCTGCGGCATGCGCCAGCGCTCGGTGGTGATCACCATTTGCGCCAGCAGTTGCTGGCTGGGTTGTCATTCGAGTTGACCGCAGCGCAGCAGCGCGTCGGCACGGAAGTCGCGCGCGATCTGGCGCAGTCCAAGCCGATGTTGCGGCTGGTCCAGGGCGACGTCGGCTCGGGCAAGACCGTGGTTGCGGCGTTGGCCGCTCTAGCCGCGGTGGAATCGGGCTATCAGGTCGCGCTGATGGCGCCGACCGAGCTGCTGGCCGAGCAGCACCTGCGCAACTTTCAGCACTGGCTGCAACCGCTCGGCGTCGATGTCGAATGGCTGGCCGGCAAGGTCACCGGCAAGGCGCGCACATCGGCGCTCGCGCGAGTCGCCGCGGGTGCGCCGGTGGTGATCGGCACGCATGCGTTGATGCAGGAAGGGGTCGCGTTTGCGCGGCTCGGACTGGTGATTGTCGACGAGCAGCACCGCTTTGGTGTGCAGCAGCGACTGGCGTTGCGCGACAAAGGCAAGGAGGGTGAACAGGTGCCGCACCAGCTGGTGCTGACCGCCACCCCGATCCCGCGCACGCTCGCCATGAGCGCGTATGCCGATCTGGATATCTCATCCATCGACGAACTGCCGCCCGGTCGCACGCCGGTGCAGACCATCGCGATTTCCAATGCGCGCCGGTTCGACGTGATCGAGCGCATTCATGCCGCCTGCGGTGAAGGGCGGCAAGTGTATTGGGTGTGCACGCTGATCGAGGAGTCCGAACAGCTGCGTGCACAAGCGGCCGAAGTGGCACACGCGGAACTGTCGGCCGCGTTGACCGGCTTCAAGGTCGGCCTGATTCATGGCCGCATGAAGCCGAAGGAAAAGCAGGCGGTGATGGACGCGTTCAAGAGCGGCGAGCTGTCAGTGCTGGTGGCGACCACGGTAATCGAGGTCGGCGTGGATGTGCCGAACGCCAGCCTGATGGTCATCGAGAACAGTGAGCGACTCGGGCTGGCCCAACTGCATCAGCTGCGCGGTCGAGTCGGTCGCGGCACGCTCGCCTCCAACTGTGTGCTGCTGTATCAACCGCCGCTCGGTCAGCTCGCACGTGAGCGACTGCAGGTGATGCGCGAGACCAGCGATGGTTTCCGCATCGCCGAGAAGGATCTGGAATTGCGCGGCCCGGGCGAAGTGCTCGGTACGCGCCAGACCGGTCAGCTCAGTTTTCGTATTGCCGATCTGACGCGTGACGCGCATCTGCTGCCTGCGGTGCAGCAAGTCGGTGAACGCATGCTGGCCACGCATCCGCTGCAGACCGAGCGGCTGATCGAGCGCTGGATCGGTGGCGCCGCACGCTATGTTCACGCGTGAGAGCAAGCGCGCGTGCCGAGCCATTTCCGCGTGCAGCCGATACACTGATCCGCCCGACATCAACAGACCACCATGACCAAGCCGCAACTGCTGATTGATACCGATCCTGGCGTCGACGACGCACTGGCGATCCTGATGGCGCATGCGCATGCCGATATCGCCGGTTTGAGCATCGCTGCCGGCAATGTCGGGCTGGGCCATACCGTGCGCAATGCGCGCACGCTGTTGGATCTGCTCGGCGCCGACACGCCGGTGTTTGCCGGCTGCGCCACGCCGCTGGTGCGGGCGCCAAGCGAAGATGCCGCGTTCGTGCACGGGCAAGACGGCTTCGGCGATGTAGGTTTCCCCGAGCCCGTAGCGTTGCAGACAGATGAATCGGCCGCCCTAGCCTTGTTGCGACTGACCCGCGAGCGGCCGGGCGAATTGACGCTGGTTGCGCTCGCGCCGTTGACCAATCTCGCGCTCGCGTTGCGGCTCGATCCCACGTTGCCCGAGCGGGTCGCCCGGTTGGTGGTGATGGGGGGCGCGGTCACCGGCCTCGGCAACACTGGCAACGTGCCGGCAGAGTTCAATGTCGGCTTCGATCCGGAAGCGGCGCATGTCGTGTTCGAGGCGTTTCCCCAGTTCGATCTGGTCGACTGGGAAGCAACCTTGCGGCACGCGTTTGACGAGGTGCAGTTCGATGCTTGGCTGCAGGCCGGCGACCAGCGTGCTGATTTCTACGGCCGCATATCGCGCACGGCCCGTGCGTATAACCTCAAGCATGCCCGTCGCGGGATCATCGCGGCCGACGCGTTGGCGATGGCGGTAGCGATCGATCCGTCGATCGTCACCCGCAGCGAGATACGCGCCGTTGCCGTGGAGCTGGATGGCCGTCTAACCCGAGGTGCAACGGTCGTCGACTGGGCCGGGCGGCTGGGGCGACGCGCGCAGGCAAACATCGTGCTGGAGGTCGATCAGGCACGCTTTGCCGCCATGGTGCGGCGCGCACTCGGGGCGGAAACCTGACGTCACCGGTGTAGGTCTACGCTTGCTCTAGAGCGCCAAAGCCAGCACACAAACAGCTTCCGGCGCGGCTCCCCGGAGCCATTCAGCAGGTTCTCCTGGCACCGGAGGGTTGCGGTGAAGGTGGATCGGCCGTTACAATGCCGCTCTTTTCACCATCGCTTTAGAGCCTGCCATGAAGCCCGATATCCATCCGAACAACAAGCCGGTGGTGTTCCAGGACCTGTCGTCTGACTTTGCGTTTCTGACCAAGTCGACCATGTCCAGCAAGGAAACCATCAAGTGGGAAGACGGTAACGAGTACCCGCTGATCAAGGTGGATATCTCCAGCCATTCGCACCCGTTCTACACCGG
>JBAPPP010000257.1:0-21950 GCA_049280175.1 Rhodanobacter sp. | reverse complement strand
GCGCGACGGTGGCCCTGGTCGGCGCTACTGGCGATGACACATTCGGCCGACAACTGCGGCAGGGACTGATCGCCGAAGGTATCGACCTCACGCATGTCGCAGAGCTCGACCACTGCGCCAGCGGTACCGCCTCAATCACCATCGCCGGCGGCGAGAACCAGATCATCGTGGTGCCTGCGGCGAACGCGCGGGTGACGCCGGCGCAGGTCGAACGGGCGCACACGCTGATCGCCCGCGCTGACTGCGTGCTGGTACAGATGGAGATTCCGCTGGAGACCGTGGAAGCCACACTGCGACTCGGCGATCGCCTCGGCGTGCCGGTGATCCTCAATCCGGCACCGGCGCAGAAGCTGCCACTGGAGTGGCTGCGGCTCGCCCGTTACATCACGCCAAACCAGCACGAGCTGGCGATTGTGCTGGGCCTTGACCCCACCGCCGATTTCCGCGCGCTGATGCAACGCGCGCCATGCCCCGTCGCCCTCACCCGTGGTGCTGAAGGTGCGTGGTACCGCGAACAGGGCGAACCGGTGCACCAGCCCGGCTTCCAGGTCGACGTGGTCGACAGCACCGGCGCCGGCGACACCTTCAACGCCGCGCTCGCGGTGTTCCTGCACGAAAGCCTGCCTTCCGCCGTGCGCAAAGCCTGCGCCGCCGCTGCGTTGTCCGTGGCCAAGTTCGGCGCGCAAGGCGGCATGCCGGCGCTTAGTGAAGTGGAAGCGCTGCTCGCACGGCAAAGCCATTGATCCGCTTTATGCGCGAGGTGCCAGACCGTCTGCTTGACCGCATCTGGCAGACACTTACCGACAGTCTGCGTCAGAGTCCGCTCATCCATCCGTGAACGAACCCGGAGCAAACCTTCCTGCGCCAACGCGCATTGGACGAGGCGATGGCGTTGTCCAGAGCCCGAAGACGATGCGTCTTTGTGACGCCGATCACAGTAGTGACGATCGCGGCGACTGTTCAGGCTGTTTGGAATAGTCATTGCGTGTCACTTGTATGAAGCGAATGACTCCGTGGATTGGTGCCTCCGGTTCGGTTTTCTTGACGAGCCGGCTAAATGTTCTGGAGTACGTTGGCTGTATCCATTCATCTCACGCTATCGCGGGTCGGGCTATGCGCCGCTTGCTTCCATCCATGCCGCTGGGCGTTCTTCTGAAAGCGATCGGGATCGCCGTCCTGGTACTGGCCAGTTGCGCCTATTCGTTGGCCCTGGCGCACTCAACCGGTAGCGCTACCTCGCTGTGGATAGCCAACGGCATTCTCGTGGGTGGCCTGCTCCGTTTGCCAACGCGCCACTGGTGGATGTACCTGCTGCTTGGCTTCGCCGGAAATGCTGGGGCGCGGCTGATCCTTCACGATCCGCTGCTCGTCTCGCTGGGCCTGGCGATGGCCAACACCCTCGAGGTCCTGATTATCAGCGGTGCCATACGCCGGCGGTTTCCGGAAATCGCCAGCGACACTCCGTTTCTGGGATTGGGCCGCGTCGCCCTGACGAGCACGCTCATCGCGTGTGCGCTGTCTGCGCTATTCGCGGGATTCGTGGCGCATACGTTACAAGGGGCTCCGCTGTTTACCTACCTCAACGGTTGGTACCGCGCCCACGTGCTTGGCATGGTGATCGTAGCTACGACGACGGTGGTGGCTCTCACCGAGAAATGGAGCCTGCTGGGAAGACCTGGCAAGCGGTGGCCGTTTTTACGCGATATGGCCTTGATGACTTGCACCACCATCGCGGTGTTTGCGCAGTCGCGATATCCATTGCTGTTCCTGGTTTATCCACCGTTGCTGCTGGTCGTGTTTCGGCATCGCTTTGCGGGTCTGGTGTTGGGCATAGCGTTGGTTGCCGCGATTACTACCGTCGCCACGGCGTTGGGGACGGGACCGTTTGAACTCGTCGTTGCCGGATCGCGAACCGAACGTGCTTTGCTGGCGCAGCTGTTTATCGGCGCGGCCTGTCTGATCGCCGTGCCGTTGGCCCTGATTCTCGCCGAGCGCCGACAGTTGGCGATACGCGTTCGTGAGAGTGAACTGCGCTACCGGATCCTCGCCGACTATGCGGGCGATCTGGTTATGCGCATCCGACCCGACGGTCAGCGATCCTACGTATCGCCTTCCATCAAGGATCGGCTCGGCTGGGAAGTCGAAGAGTTCATGCAGCCACGTCCCGATCTCATCCACCCCGATGACTGCGAACGTGTGGCCAAAGCCGTCACCGATCTTCGCGAAAAAGGTGGCTCGGCGATTACCACGTATCGCATACGCCACAAGGGTGGCCATTACGTCTGGTTTGAAGCGCTGGCGCGGCTGGTCCCGAGCCCTGAAGTAGACGGTGTCATGGAGATCATCTACTCCGCGCGGGACGTCACGGAGCGAGTACTTACGGAGCAAGCCCTGGCAGAGAGCGAGCGGCGGCTTCGTACGATCGCGGACAACGTGCCAGCGGTGATTGCGCATGTGGATGCCACGGAGCACTACACTTTCGTCAATGCCTACGTTCAGCATGTTTCGGGTCAAGACTCCTCAGAGATGATCGGAAAGACCATGCGCGAGGTCCGCGGCGATCTTGTCTATCGTGGCCTTCAGGGACACATCGCAACCGCGTTGGGTGGCAAGCCGGTCACGTTTGAGTACGAGGCTGACTACCGCGGGAAGCACGCGCATTTCCAGACCAACTTCGTGCCAGATCACGATCAGGAAGGACTGGTACGTGGTGTCTATGCATTGACGACGGACATCACGCACATCAAGGAAGTGGAGCAGGAGCTGATCAAGCTGGCGCGCCTCGATACTTTGACGGGTCTCGCAAACAGGCGCCATTTCGATGAACGCATAGCGGCTGTCATGTTGCGGAGATATCGGCATCGATCACCCATTCTGCTGATGATGCTCGATGTGGACCACTTCAAACGCGTCAACGATTCATGGGGCCACAGCGTGGGCGACGAAGTACTCAAGGAAGTCGGCCAGCGCATTCAGTCCTGCCTTCGCAAGAGTGATCTGGTGGCGCGTATTGGTGGCGATGAATTCGTCGTCCTCGTACAGGATGTTGATTCGTCGTCCGTCGGGGAAGGACTGGCCCGAAAAGTGTGGGAAGCGATGCAGCCAGAAATCATCGTAGGAGCTGTTCGACTGCAGATGACCTTGAGCATCGGTATAGCGTTTTGCCAGAGCGTCGCATCGCCCGACGCTGTCATGCAGCTCGCTGATGCGGAGCTATACAAAGCCAAGGCAGATGGACGAAATACCTATCACATGGCGGCCCAGGGACAATAACGTTGAGCGCCGGCCCAGCGCGCCGTTCAAACCATACCTGTCCGGCGCGACTGCTTGAGACCCTCCCCATTTCCTGGCGGTGGCTGCAGGACCCGTGAACTGATTCGACCTTTCAACGGGAAGGAAACTCCGTGGGAAGCTGAGCCAATGGCCTGCATTTCTGCATGTTTCCCTAGTGGTGGCCGACGTAAAGCACGCTCTGCTCCGTAATTCCGCACTGCTGGAAAATTTCGCGCCCAAACTTTGCCGCATCGAGGCTTTCTACCTGAAAGCCGCCCGCTTGCAGCCGCTGCAGGAAATCGTTGCGCGCATACATTCTCACGTGATCATCCTGGCCAAAACGCCGCCAGCGCTCGTTGACATCCGTCACGCCCGGATCTTCGTCCGTCTGCTGCAAGCCGAGCAAAATCGGCACCATGAGAATGGCCGCTCCGTCAGGTGCCAGGACGCGATTCAGTTCGCGGATAGCCTTGGCGTCATCGGGCACATGCTCCAATACATGCGAGCACACAATCAGGTCAAAACTGCCCGAGGGATAGCCACTCATATCAGTGATGTCGACCTTGTCGTCCGCCAGGGGCGACATCAGATCAGCCGAGCGATATTGCACACCTGGCAAACCCCTCAGAAACCGCGAGAGCATGGGCGATGGCGCGATATCCAGTAGCCGCAGCGCACGCCCCTGGCGTTGCTGCACATACGACCTCAGGAACAAGGCATAAAGGCGATCCCGGTCAGAAGCCTGGCAAACAGGGCACGTATATTGCCCAAGATTGAGGGTCTCGAATTGATCCACCGAATACGGCACACGCAGCCGATGAAATATCTCAAAGAAATTGTTCGGCAGCGGAAGGAAATTGGGGAAATCATTGGAACAAACGGGACAGAATTTCATGCACGACCTTTTTAGACCAGGAACTTAGTCAGGTTAACTTAACGTCGGTGCAGGAAGTGAATCCGGCCCCGTTCAACAGCGGCAACATCGTCTTTCCACGACGTGTCGAGAGGCCGCGCTGTCGATGATCTTCGATGGAAGATCATCGACGTGGTTACCGTTGCATGGCTATATGAAGCCTTTCCAATAAAACTTGCGAATCATTGCAAACTTCGGCGAACCACATCTACTTGCCGATGCAGAACGAACCGAAGATCGCCCCGAGCAGGTCATCGCTGCTGTAGCTGCCGGTGATTTCACCGAGCGCGTGCTGGGCATGTCGCAATTCTTCGGCGGCGAGTTCGCCGGCGCGACGGCTGGCGAGCATGTGTGCTGCCTGATCGAGATATCCGCTGACTTGTTGCAAAGCATGCACGTGCCGACGGCGCGCGCTGAACGCGCCTTCTCCACTGCCGGCACCCGCCAGCTGCTTCAGATGCTCGCGCAACGCATCGAGACCGACACCGGTTTTCGCCGAGGCCCATAGCCAGATCACGTCATCACGCGATTCGTGGTGCGCGCTCGCGTGTTCGAGATCATGTTCGAGGTCGATCTTGTTGATCAGTACCAGCTTCTCGACGCTCGGCGGCAGTTCGGCAAGCAGCGACAAATCGTTCTCTGCGTGCGGCGCGTCGGTCACCAGCAAGGCCACGTCGGCCCGCGCCAGTTCGCCATGTGCTCGGCGCACGCCTTCACGTTCGACTTCGTCATCGGTCTCGCGCAACCCCGCCGTGTCGGCGAGTTCCAGCGCGATGCCGTCAAGGCTCAGGCTTTCGCGCAACACGTCGCGGGTGGTACCGGCAGTGGCGTTGACGATCGCGCGATCGCTGCCGGCCAACGCGTTCAACAAACTGGATTTGCCGGCGTTTGGACGTCCAATGATCGCGACGCGCAAGCCATCGTTGAGGCGCAACCCACGTTGCGCCTCACGCAGCAGCTCGGTCAGTTCGGTGCGCACGGCGACCAGCTGACGACCGATGGCCGGATCGGCGAGGAAATCGATTTCCTCTTCCGGAAAATCGATCGCTGCCTCGATGTGCACGCGCAACGCTATCAAGGCCTGCAGCAACGCCTCGACCTTGCGCGAGAACACGCCTTCCATTGATTGCAGGGCGGCGCGCGCACCCGCTTGCGAGCGCGCGGCGATGAGGTCGGCCACCGCTTCGGCCTGGGCCAGGTCGAGTTTGCCGTTGAGGAATGCGCGCTCGGTGAATTCGCCTGGCCGCGCCAGTCGCGCACCGAGTTGGCACACGCGGCGCAGCAGTGCATCGAGCAAGACCGCGCTGCCATGACCTTGCAGCTCCAGCACGTGTTCGCCGGTGTAGGAGGCCGGGGCTGGGAAATGCAACAGCAGACCACGATCGATCAGCTCGCTGGCCGCATCGCGAAATGCCGCGAGGTGGGCATGTCGGGGCTGTGGCGTACGACCCAGCAAAGCCTGTGCGATCGATGGCACCGCGGGCCCGGAGACGCGCACCACGCCGACGCCGGCCGCGCCGGGTGCGCTGGCAATGGCGGCAATGGTATCGCTGGCGGTGACGTTGTCAGACATGATGGCAAGACTCTAAACGAACACAGCCGCGATGGTTGCCCGATCGCGGCTGTTGAAGGTACCCGGGCAGACTCAGGCTCAGGCCGCCTTGGTGGTTTCCTCGCGATCGATATGATGCGTGACCCACCACTGCTGGCCCAGACCGACCAGACCGTTCACCGCGTAATACAGGCACAGGCCGGCGGGGAAGAACGCGAACAGCACGGTGAACAGCAGCGGCATGATCTTCATCATCTTTGCCTGCGCCGGATCCATGCCCGCCGCCGCCGGGTTGAGCCACTGCGTGCCGAGCATGACTGCCGCATAGATCAACGGCAGGATGTACAGCGGATCATGCGCGCTCAGGTCGGGTATCCACAGGAACGGTGCATGTCGCAGTTCCAGGCTGTACTTCAGCACGTAGAACAGACCGTAGAACACCGGCATGGTGATAAGGACCGGCAGGCAACCGCCCATCGGATTGATCTTCTCTTTCTTGTACAGCTCCATGGTGGCCTGCTGCATCTTCACCTTGTCGTCGCCGTAACGCTCTTTCAGCTGCGCGATGCGCGGCTGCAGCTTGCGCATCCTGGCGCTGGAGCGGTACTGCACCGCCGTCAGATGCCAGGTCAGGCCCTTGATCAGCAGCACCAGCAGGATGATCGCCACGCCCCAGTTGTGGGCGATCAGATCAAACTGCGACAACACCCAGTGCATCGGTACGGCGATCAGCTTAAGCATGCCGTAGTCGATGGTCAGATCGAGACCCGGCGCGATCTGATCCAGCGTGCCCTGCCGATTCGGGCCGAGGTACAGGCGAGCCGCGCTGCTGAGGCTCTGCCCCGGCGCCACGCTCAACACGGGGCCGATCGCGCGGATCAGATAATGCGGCTGCGCACTGTCCGGGTTGATCGTCTCGGTGACGTAACGGTCAGTCTGGTCAGCCGGCGGAATCCACGCTGCGAAGAAATACAGCTTCAGCATCGCCGCCCAACCGCCCTTGAACTGGCTGTCGAGCCGATCGCTAGCCTCGCTGAAATTCTTGAACGGCAGCTTCTCGAATTTCTCTCCGGTGTACCAGGCGGCACCCTGGAACGCTCCCACTTCTGGATTGCTGTAGTTCTCGAACCAGCTGCCGGGCTTCGCTGGCGCAACCCGCAACAGCTGCTGGTAGGCATTGCCGGTCCACGGCTGGCTGCCGCCGTTGTCGATACGCTGGGTCAGGCCGATCTCATAGCTGCCGCGCTTGAAGCTGTAGGTTTTGGTGACCTTGAGGCCGGCGGCATCCTGCCAGGTCAGGTCGACGTTCAACTCATTCTGGCCATCGGCCATCGTGTAGGCGGTCTTGGCACTCTGGAATACGGCCTGATGATTCGGCTGATCCGCCGCCGCGGTATCGCTGCTGCTGACGAGTCCGTTCTGCGCCACAAAATACGTGGCCTCATTGGTATCCAACAGAGTCGTCGGTGGCGGATTCGGTTGGTTGCGGGTCTTCGGCAACGACGGATAGTCGAGCAGATCCGCGTGCACCACGCTGCCGCCACGCGTGTCCACGGTCAGATTCAGCACATCGGTGCTGATCGTGATCAGCTGCGAGGTCGCCTGGCTGGTGGCTGTCGGCGGGATGACGCCCGGCGTGGCGCCAGGCGTCGCCGATGACGCGTCGGTGGTAGCCACCGGCACGCTGCCATCTGCTTGCGCAGCGCTGCTGGTCGCGCTGGCTACGGCGGCCACCGGTGCCGGGGGCGCGTAATCCTTCTCCCAGGCCATGAACAGGAAGTAGGCCACCGCGAGCAGGGCGAACATGAGAAAGGTGCGCGTTTGATTCATCGCGTAGCAAATCCGGGTAACGCCACGACACTGGAAAGCCGCGGTAGGGAAGAGAAAAGGTCGAGGTCAACTCACGATTGTGGCGGTCGCGTCGACTCGCTTCAATGGTGGCAGGCTACGGAGAGGACTTTTCGGTATGGTTTGCCAGCAGTTTTTTCCACAGCTGCTCGATTTCGGCCAGCAATTGCGGGCCCGGCACACCTGCGGCCTGTTCGCGCGCCATCACCATCAGGTCGATCGCCGGCAGCTGGTCGCGAACGCGCCGAAATGACTCGCGCAATAACCGCTTGATGCGGTTGCGTTCGACAGCGCGCTTGGACACGCGCTTGGAGATCGCCAGGCCGAGCCGGGCATGACCGAGCTCATTGCCGCGAAAACGCAAATGAAAACAGCGGCCGCTTGCGCGTCCGCTGCTTGTCCGCAAGGCGGCGAAGTCACCCGGCCGGCGTAACCGCGCCTCGCGCGGCAGACCAGCGGTTGCCACGGCCTGGTCTCTTTTACGGGATCAGGCGCTTACGGCCCTTGGCGCGACGGGCATTGAGAATCTTGCGACCATCGGCCGTGGCCATACGGGCACGAAAACCGTGAGTGCGAGCGCGCTTGAGCTTGCTGGGCTGGAAGGTCCGCTTCATGGCGTACTCCGAAGGGAATGTGGATAAAAAGGTTGGAAAGTATGTCGGGTATTCGGCATACCTGTCAAATGGGCGTTGATGACAAGCTGTGGATGCTCTTGTGGATATCTCTGGGCTGCGGCGCGGAAGCTGCTGTTAGACTTGCCTATCCACCCCGCGCGCAAGCGCCCCAAGCTGTGGCTGAAAACTATTCATGAGTGATTTGTGGCGGCGCTGCCTTGAGCGTCTCGAAGGCGATTTGAGCGCCGAAGACCTGCATACCTGGCTGATGCCGCTGCAGGCGCGCGACGACCCCGCCGGCCTGCAGCTTTTTGCGCCCAATTCCTACACCCTGGACACCGTGCGCGAACGTTATCTGGCGCGCATCGAAACCGTGCTGCAGCAGCTTACCGGACAATCGTGGCCGGTGCGGCTGGAAGTAGGCTCCAATTCGGCCCGGCCCGCGATCGTGGCCAAACCGGCGATAGCGCCACGCGCCCGTCCCGCGACTGCCCCAGCCGTGGTGCATCACCACAATCTGGATCCCCACTACACGTTCGAGACCTTTGTCGAAGGCAAGTCCAACCAGCTAGGCAAGGCCGCCGCGATGCAGGTCGCGACGAACCCCGGGAGGGCGTACAACCCTTTGCTGTTGTACGGCGGCACGGGGCTGGGCAAGACCCACCTGATGCACGCCGCCGGCAACCTGATGCGCGAGCACAACCCGGACTTCAAAGTGCTGTATCTGCGCTCGGAGCAGTTCGTCGGTTCGATGATCGAGGCGTTGCGCGCCAAAAGCATGGACGAGTTCAAGCGGCGCTTCCGGTCGGTCGACGCGCTGCTCATCGACGACATCCAGTTCTTTGCCGGCAAGGACACGACGCAGGAAGAATTCTTCCATACTTTCAACGCGTTGTTTGAATCAAAACAGCAGATCATCCTGACCTGCGATCGCTACCCGAAGGAAGTGGACAAGCTGGAACCGCGCCTCAAATCGCGCCTGGGCTGGGGTTTGAGCGTGGCCATCGAGCCGCCGGATTTCGAAACCCGTGCAGCGATTCTGCTGGCCAAGGCGCACGAAAAAGGCGTGGCCGTGGATGAAAATGTAGCGATGCTGCTGGCCAAGCGCATCCGCTCCAACGTTCGTGATCTTGAAGGCGCCTTGAACACGCTGGCGGCGCGCGCGAATTTCTACGGCAAGCCGATTACCACCGATTTCGCCGAGGAAACCCTGCGCGATTTGCTGGCCACGCACGCCCAGGCGGTCACCATCCCGAACATCCAGAAGATCACCGCCGAGTATTTCAACGTGCGGCTGCAGGACCTGCTCTCCAAGCGACGTGTGCGCTCACTGGCGCGACCGCGGCAGATCGCCATGACGCTATCCAAGGAACTGACCGAGCACAGCCTGCCAGAGATCGGCGAGGCGTTTGGCGGTCGCGACCACACCACCGTGATGCACGCTTGCAAGACCATTCGCAAGTTTGTCGAAACCGACCCGCGCATGCGTCAGGACTGGGAGCAGTTGATCCGCACCCTGACCGGTTGACCCTATTTCGGGGATTTTCGAACTGGCGCGCAAAGATTATGGATAAGCGCAGGCCCAAGCTGTGGATAATAGGTGGATGAATGCACGGCTGAAGTTATCCACAAAGCACCCACAGTCAGCAAGCGCGTTAGAGCACAGCCAATAAAACCAGCAAGATATTGATATTTCAAACAAAATTACAAAAAAAAAGTTATCCACCAAGCCTACAACAACCACTACACTTCTTTTAAAGACAGAACAGCAGGTATAGGGGAAGCCAAGCCATGCAATTCAGCATCCAACGAGAAGCTCTGCTCAAGCCACTGCAACAAGTGGTGGGCGTGGTTGAACGTCGCCAGACGCTGCCAGTGCTTGCCAACCTGCTGGTTAAGGTTGGCCAGGGCAAATTGTCGCTGACCGGCACCGATCTTGAAGTCGAGATGGTGGCGACCACCGAGGCCGAGAAACTGGTCGACGGTGAAATCACCATTCCTGCGCGCAAATTGTTCGACATCGTGCGGGCCTTGCCGGATGGCGCCAAGATCGAGCTCAAGCTCAATGGCGACCGCGTGGCGCTTAGCGCCGGACGCAGCCGTTTCACCTTGACGACGCTGCCAGCCAGCGAATTCCCCACCGTCGACGAAATCGAACTGGTGGAAAAAGTCAGCTTGCCGGAAGAAGTCCTGCGTGACCTCATGGAGCGCACGGCGTTTGCGATGGCGAACCAGGATGTCCGCTATTACTTGAACGGCATGCTGCTGGATCTGCAGGAACACACGCTGCGCTGCGTGGCGACCGACGGTCACCGTTTGGCGATGAAGGAAACCCAACTGCAAAGTTCGGTGACCTCGCGCCGGCAGATCATCATTCCCCGTAAGGGCGTCAATGAGCTGGTCGGGTTGCTCGAGGCCGGTGACGGCCAGGTCGAGCTGGAGTTTGGCCGCAACCATCTCCGCGTACGCCGTGGCGATGTCACGTTCACCTCTAAGCTGATCGACGGTCGTTTCCCGGACTACGAAGCCGTCATTCCGCTCGGTGCCGATAAGGCGGCCACGCTCGATCGCGAAGTGCTGCGTGGGGCGTTGCAGCGTGCTGCGATCCTGTCGAACGAGAAGTACCGCGGTGTTCGGCTTGAATTGTCACCGGGCAAGCTGCGCATCG
Source organism: Rhodanobacter sp. (assembly GCA_049280175.1). Lineage (GTDB taxonomy): Bacteria > Pseudomonadota > Gammaproteobacteria > Xanthomonadales > Rhodanobacteraceae > Rhodanobacter. Next base: position 11,082 of record JBAPPP010000257.1, on the reverse strand, counting down.
TGGCGCACAACCCGGAGCAGGAAGAAGCCGTCGAGGAGGTGGAGGCTGATACCCACGTTTCGGATCTTGCCGTGGGCTTCAACGTGGGCTATCTGCTCGATGCGCTGGCTGCGCTTCGCGGCGACAAGGCACGTCTCAGCTTGCGCGATGCCCAATCCAGCTGCCTGGTGCAAGAGTTCGACAACGAACATGCTCGTCACGTGATCATGCCGTTGCGGCTCTGACATCTCGCGCATGGTTCTTACCGTGTGCAGCTTTTATCGGCAACGCCGGGGTCCTCGTCAGGGACTCCGGCGTTCTTGCTTGTGGGCCATCGCAACATGAGGCTGGAACAACTGCGTATCCGTGGCATGCGTTGTCTGACGGATGTCGGCATGGCGCTGGATCCGGCTATCAACGTATTCGTTGGCGCCAATGGCGCCGGCAAGACCAGCGTGCTGGAAGCGGTGTTCCTGCTTTCCCACGCTCGCTCGTTTCGCAGCGGGGCGTCGGAAGCGCTACAGCAACGCGGTGCGCCGCAGTTGTCGGTATTTGCCGAGCTTCGTCATGCCGACGAGCGGGTCTTCCGGCTCGGTCTGGGTCGGGCAGGTGCGCGCTGGGAAGCAAAGCTGGACGGCGATAGCGTCACCATGGGGCAATTGGTTAGTGATTGCGCCGTCGTCTGCTTTGAACCTGGTTCGCACGCGCTCATCGCGGGCGCTGCCGAGGAGCGTCGACGTTATCTCGACTGGGGCGTGTTCCACGTGGAACACGATTTTCTGGGGAGCTGGCGGCGCTACCAACGGGCGCTGAAGCAACGCAACAGCCTGCTGCGTTCGGCAACAGCCCCGACCGACGAACTGTTTGCCCCATGGGAAGCCGAGCTGGCACAAACAGCCCATCTGATCGATCACCTGCGCCGGACCTACCTGGATCTGCTGCGCCCCAAGCTCGAAGCGAGCATCGCCGGCCTGCTTCCGGAGCTCGGCGCAGTGGAACTGCGCTATCGCCGTGGCTGGTCGGAGGACAGGGAGCTGGCCCAGCAGCTGCGCGAACTGCGGGGCAGGGATCTTGCGCGGGGTCACACCACGCTGGGGGCGCACCGAGCCGACTGGTCGATCGCGTTCGAACAGGCCCCGCTACGCGAACATCTTTCCCGGGGCCAGGAAAAGCTCACCGCGCTGGCCTGCCTGCTGGCACAGGCCGAGCTTTACGCCGAATGCCGTGGCGAGTGGCCGATCGTCTGCCTGGACGACCTTGCCTCCGAGCTGGATCAGGCACATCAAGCCGCCGTCGTGGCGCAGTTGAGCGCGGCAAGGGCGCAGGTGCTGTTGACGGGCACTGAGGTTCCGCAGGCTTTGCGAACGCTTCCCTCGCGCGTGTTCCACGTGGAACAAGGCCAGCTGGCGCGCCTGCTATAATCGAAGGGTTGCATCATCGATATTTGCATAACCCTTGTCCGGCCTTTCACGGCGCCATGCCGGGCGGGTCGCTGGCGCCAGGAAACGGTCAACGCATGAACGAATCCAACTACGACTCAAGCAACATCAAGGTACTCAAAGGCCTGGAAGCGGTGCGCAAGCGCCCCGGCATGTACATCGGCGATACCGATGACGGCACCGGCCTGCACCACATGGTGTTTGAAGTCGTCGACAACGCGATCGATGAAGCTCTGGCCGGTTATTGCGACAAGGTTGTGGTCACGATCCATGACGACGGCTCGGTCAGCGTCATCGACAATGGCCGCGGTATCCCGGTCGACATGCATCCGGACGAAGGTCGTTCCACCGCCGAGGTGGTGATGACGGTGCTGCACGCCGGCGGCAAGTTCGACGCGAATTCGTACAAGGTATCCGGCGGCCTGCATGGCGTGGGCGTGTCAGTGGTCAATGCACTGAGCGAGCACCTGTGGCTGACGATTTACCGCGAAGGTCACGAACACGTGCAGGAATACTCCCTCGGTGAGCCGTTGTTTCCGCTCAAGGTCGTCGGGCCGTCGAGCAAGCGCGGCACGATGGTGCGTTTCCAGCCCAGCCCCGCCACGTTCACCAACAATATCGAATTCCATTACGACATCCTCGCCAAGCGCTTGCGCGAGCTGGCGTTCCTCAACTCGGGCGTCACCATCGAGCTGAAGGACGAACGCGGCGAAGGGCGTCAGGACACGTTTGCCTACGAAGGCGGCATCCGTTCGTTCGTGCAGCATCTGGCTCAATTGAAGACGGCGCTACACCCGAACGTGATCAGTCTGACGGCAGAGCAGGACGGCATCACCGTGGAGGTAGCGATGCAGTGGACCGATTCCTATCAGGAGTCGATGTTCTGCTTCACCAACAACATTCCGCAGCGTGATGGCGGCGCCCATCTCACTGGCTTCCGCGCCGCGCTCACCCGTTCGCTGCAGAACTACATCGAGAAGGAAGGGCTGGCCAAGACCGCGAAGGTCGCGTTGTCCGGTGACGACATGCGCGAAGGCATGATCGCCGTGCTGTCAGTCAAGGTGCCCGACCCGAAGTTCTCTTCGCAAACCAAGGACAAGCTGGTTTCGTCCGAGGTCAAGACGGTGGTCGAGCAGGTCGTCAACGAGAAACTCGGTGAATTCCTGCTGGAACACCCGGGCGAAGCGAAGGCGATCGCGTCCAAGGTCGTCGATGCCGCGCGTGCCCGCGAGGCCGCGCGCAAGGCGCGCGAGATGACCCGCCGCAAAGGCGCGCTGGACATCGCCGGCCTGCCGGGCAAGCTCGCCGACTGCCAGGAGAAGGATCCCGCACTGTGCGAACTGTTCCTGGTCGAGGGTGACTCCGCCGGCGGCTCGGCCAAGCAGGGCCGTAACCGCAAGACCCAGGCCGTACTGCCGTTGAAAGGCAAGATCCTCAACGTCGAGAAGGCGCGATTCGACCGCATGCTGGCCTCGGCCGAAGTCGGCACGCTGATCACCGCGCTGGGTACCGGCATCGGCAAGGACGAGTACAACCCGGACAAGCTGCGTTACCACCGCATCATCCTGATGACCGATGCGGACGTCGACGGCTCGCACATCCGCACCCTGCTGCTGACGTTCTTCTATCGCCAGATGCCCGAACTGATCGAGCGCGGTCACATCTACATCGGACTGCCGCCGCTGTACAAGGTCAAGCAGGGCAAGCAGGAGCTGTACATCAAGGACGACACTGCGCTGAACGACTACCTGATTTCCAGCGCGGTCGACAACGCAACGCTGACGTACAGCCCGGATGCACCGCCGATCACCGGCGAGGCGCTGGAGAAGCTGCTGCGTGGCTACCAGCAGGCGCTGGACCAGATCGCCAAACTGTCGCACCGCTTCGACGTCGCCATGCTTACCGCGATGCTCGAGCACACACCGCTTGAAGCGACGTTGTGGGCTGAGCCGGCCGCCATGCAGGCGTGGCTGGAGCAGGCCGAGCAACGGCTGGCCGCCAGCGGTCTGGGCAAGCCGCGCTACAAGCTGTCGCTGCGCCCGGCGCAGGGCGAACAGCCGGCCGCCATCGAAGTGGTACGCGAGCAGCATGGGCTCAGCCACACCTGGTTTTTCCCGCAGACATTCTTCGCCAGCAATGAATTTCGCGCGATTCTCGCCATCAGCCAGCAAGTCGCCGGCATGATCCAGCCGGATGCCGTCGTGCGGCGCGGCAATGCCTCGCGCGGTGTGCTCAGTTTCGTCGAGGCGCGCAACTGGCTGCTGGATGAGGCGAAGAAGGGACGTAGCATCCAGCGCTTCAAGGGCCTGGGTGAAATGAATCCGGAGCAGTTGTGGGAAACCACGGTGAATCCAGAGACCCGCCGCATGCTGCAGGTCGGCATCGAGGACGCGATCGCTGCCGATCAGATGTTCTCCATGCTGATGGGTGAGGCCGTCGAGCCGCGCCGCGAATTCATCGAGGCGAACGCTCTGAAAGTCGCCAATCTGGACATCTGATCCAGGGTCCGGAATCGGCAACTGCCGTGAGCAGTCCCGTCGGTTCCGGGCTTTCCGGACGACTTGCAGCATTCGCATGGGCAACGACGAAAGCGCGTCCGTTTGCTGCCGCGACTTGCGAGTGGGGCCCAAAGTGCCGGCGATAACTGCAAATAGATGGGTGGTCTGCTGGTAAAAATCGTTAAGTAATTGATTTTTAACGACATTTTATGCGGCACTGCGACTTGTTATAACGCGCCCGCTCGGGTTACGCTCCGTAATCCCCCGCGCAATAAATACGCGCAGACTGATATGAGGACCGTCCATGAAGCATGCCAAAGCGTTCACGATGCTGGCGAGTGCAGCCTTGCTGCTGTCGCTGGCCAGCAGCCCGGCGCTAGCCGCCAGCAGTTCGGCCAAAGACAAGAAGGAAGTGCAGTATCCGAACGCCACTCGTGTTGCGCCCAAGCTTGATCTGAGCAGCGACAAGGACCAGAAAAATGTCAACGCGGGTCTGGACGCCGTCGCCGCTGGCGACAAGGCGAAGGCCTCGCAGTATCTGCAGCCGATCATCGATGGTGGTAGCAAGAGCAAGTACGCCCAGGCATTGGCGCTGCAAGGCATGGCCACGATCAAATACACCGATGGCGACTACAAGGGTGCGATCGACCTGCTGCAGAAGTCGCTGGCCAACGGCGTGATGCCGAACGACACCTACTTCCAGCTCGAATACGAGATGGCGGAATTCCAGATGGCCGATGAGCAATATCAGCCGGCGCTCGACACCATCGCCAAATGGCGTGCCGAGGGCAAGAAGGAAACTCCGAACTCCTATGCGCTGGAAGGTAACGCCGACTATCGCTTGAAGAAGTATCCCGAAGCGATTGCCGCGATCCAGAAAGCGCAGTCACTGACCGACAAGCCCGATCCGAGCTGGAACCAGATCCTGATGGCCAGCTATTCCGAGTCCGGCCAGAGCGACAAGGCTGCGCAGCTGGCACAGCAGCAGATGGCTGCCAATCCGAACGATCCGAACGCGCTCGACAACTCCTTGTCGGTGCTGATGCAGGCGCAGAAGTATCCCGAAGCGATCCAGCTGATGGAGAAAGCTCGCGCGAGCGGCACGCTCAAGAGCGAAATGGATTATGTGAATCTGGGCAAGCTGTACTTGATCCAGGCGCAGTCCGTCGACGACCCCACCGCGGACGCCACCAAGGCTGCCCAGGTGCTCAACGAGGGCATGAGCAAGGGCATCGTCACGTCAAGCGCGGAGAATTACATTCTGCTCGGCGAGGCCTCCGAGCTGTCAGGAAACAACGGCAAGGCGCTTGATGCCTACAACAAGGCCATCCCGACGGCCAAGGACGGCGAGGCCGCCGTGAATGCAGGTCGCCTGTTGTTGGGCGACAACAAGTACAGCCAGGCCAAGAGCTTGTTGCAGCAGGGCATCGAGAAGGGCGTGAAGTCCAAGGGCACTGCCTATACGCTGCTGGCCAAGACCGAGCTTGGCTTGAAGAACAAGGCCGGCGCGATCGCCGACATGAAGCTGGCTGCGCAGCAGCCGGACACGGCCGAGAAGGCTCAGGCGTGGCTGAAATCGAACGGCGCGCAGAAATAGTGTGGTACATGGCTCCCGGGTAACGGATAGACGTCCATCTCTATCCGCCCTCGGGTGCTATACAAAAGTCATGTGCTGTTGTACCGTTGAAAACCTTTCCCTGCGTATCCCCAGCGGCGAGTTCCGTCCGAACGATAGACGGTTTCGGGCCACGCCCTGCGGCAACGTTCTCTTCCGATCGACTAGCTTCAGATAGTGACAGATGGCCTCAAGTAACGAAGAAATCGGGCGCGAGCCGTTTAGCTGGAAGCGCACCTGGGCATTAGCAGTTGCCATCGGGCTGCATGCATTTGCGTTCCTGTTGTTGGTAGCGCCGATGGCTCCTCCGAGCCAGAAGCACGCCGAGAAGGAACACATCGTCCAGGTGAACTTCATCGAACCGCCGCCGCCACCACCACCACCACCGCCGCCGCCGCCGGAGCCGCCAAAGCAGCCGCCGCCGAAGATCATTCAGCAGGTCAAGCCGCCACCGACACCGCCGCCGCCGACACCGCCACCAGCGGTTGAGGAGCGATCGGCCAATGCGGTCGCAGCAGCACCACCGGCTCCGCCAGCACCACCGGCAGCGCCAGCGGATATTGCTGCGGGTTCCGATCTCAGCTACGGCAGCCGACCTGATCCCAAGTATCCGCCGCAGGCAGTGCGGGAGCACCATACGGGTACGGTGATATTGATGGTTCTGGTGGGTCTGGATGGCACACCGAAGACGGTCACGGTGGAGAAATCCAGCGGTTTCCGTGAGCTCGACCGGGCTGCGATAGATGCGGTGCAACATTGGCGTTTCAATCCAGAGGTCAAGGGCGGAAAGAAGGTGGAAGGCTATGCACGCATTCCAGTCAACTTCAATCTCGACTGACCCAAAGATCATTTAATCATCTGCAATCCGGATCAATGGATTACAGTTACAGTTCACGTTCGACTTCCCTAGGGTAGCGTTATGTTCCTACAGACTTCTGCAACAACCGATGCGGCCGCGGCCGTTGGCGGCAATACCAACGCTGAAGCAATGAAAGCGATGGGTTTCAGCCATTTGATCCAGAACTTCGACTGGCTCAGCTGGATCGTTTTCGTGACCCTGGTGGTGATGTCGTTCCTGTCCTGGTACTTCATCGTCTCCAACGCCATCCGCAATGCGATGGTGCGTGGTCGTGCCGACCGCGTGATCGACGGCTTCTGGGGCAATAGCTCCACGCAGGACGCGATTCGCGAACTGGAAGCGCAGCCCAAGGGCGAACCCTTCTCCAAGATTGCACTGGATGCTGCTTCGGCAGTTGCCCATCACCAGCAGGCCACCACCGGCACCACCGGTCGCCTGGCTGAATCGCTGAGCCGTTCGGAGTTCATCGACCGCGCCCTGCGTCAGGCCGTGTCGCGTGAAAGCCTGCGTCTGGAAGGCGGCTTGACCCTGCTGGCTACGGTCGGCTCGTCCGCACCGTTCGTCGGTCTGCTCGGTACCGTCTGGGGCATCTACCACTCGCTGATCGGCATTGCCGCTACCGGCAACGCGTCGATGAACGCGGTGGCAGGTCCAGTGGGTGAGTCGCTGATCATGACCGCGTTCGGTCTGTTCACCGCGATCCCGGCCGTGCTCGCTTACAACTTCTTCAACCGTTCGAATCGCCTGACCTACGCCCGGTTTGACGAATTCGCGCATGACCTGCACGACTTCTTCGCTACCGGTTCGCGTGTCGAAGGCGCCGCGCCAGCGCTTAAGTCTTAAGAGGCCTGACTCATGGCTATGAGTACCGGTGGCAATTCCGGCGGCCCGATGTCGGAGATCAATGTCACGCCGCTGGTCGACGTGATGTTGGTACTGCTGATCATCTTCATGATCACCGCACCGCTGATGTCGCACACCGTCACGATCGAGCTGCCGACCGCCAATCCGAAGGCCAAGGACGAAGAAATGCCGGTGCCACCGCTTGATCTCGCGATCAAGCAGGATGGCAACCTGTATTTCAACGATCACGAGATCACGGAAGTGGAGTTGAAGGCACAGTTTGCAGTGAATGCGCAGAAGGTGCCTCAGCCGGAGCTGCAGATCCGCGCAGACAAGACGACCCAGTTCAAGATCGTGAAAAAGGTCATCGGCGATGCGAAAGATTCGGGCATGGTGCATGTCGGCTTCATGACCACTGACGCGCCGAAGGGGCAATGACGATGGCTTTCACTACCAACTCCAGTGGACCGATGTCGGATATCAACGTCACGCCGCTCGTCGACGTGATGCTGGTGCTACTGATCATCTTCATGATCACGGCACCGGTGCTGGCGCATAAGATCAAGGTTGATCTGCCGCAGCCGAATCCGAATGTCGTGAATCCGCCGAACCCGCTCGAACCGATCCATCTGAAGATCGATCAGGCCGGTGCGTTTTACTGGAACGACACACCGGTCGACGAGCCGGGCCTGAAGGCTCAGCTCGCGGTGATCGCCCAGCGCGCCGAGAGTGATCAGCCGGAAATTCAGATCGCCGCCGATGACGGGGCTGCTTACCAGTACGTTGCAACTGTCCTGTCTGACGCGAAAAGCTACAACCTGGTCAAGATCGGCTTTACCGAAGCCCAGTAAATCGGACGTTGTTTCGGCATAGACGGACTCGGCAAAGAAAGCGGTATTGCATGATCACGAAAGCCCCCGCCTCGCGCGGGGGTTTTTGCGTTGAGTGACGCCTCGGTGCCGACCGCAGTCGACGTGGTTCAGCGCAGGATCTGCAGGTAGTTGCGCACGGTCGTGGCCAGTCCTTCGTAGAGCGCTTCGCCGATCAAGGCGTGACCGATCGAGACCTCGGCCAGTCCGGGTATTGCCGCCTTGAACGTGCCCAGATTGGCCTGACTGAGATCGTGGCCCGCGTTGACCGCCAACCCGGCTTGCTGCGCTCGTCGGGCGGTTTCGACGCAAGCCGCCAGGGCAGCAGCGGGTTGCCCATCGGCGAATGCCTGCGCATAAGGACCGGTATAGATTTCGATGCGTTGCGCGCCAATCGCAACGGCCAGCTCGAACGCCTCGGTACCAGCATCCACGAAAAGACTCACCCGGCATCCCAGTTCCAGCAGCTCGGACACCAGCGGCTTCAGTCTCTCGATGTCATGTCGCAGGTCAAACCCATGATCGGAAGTGATCTGGCCGTCACCATCGGGCACCAGCGTCACCTGGGTGGGTCGCACTTCGCGGGCCAGCGCGATCAGCCCGGGATATTCCCCGCGTGGGCCGGCAAACGGATTGCCTTCGATGTTGTATTCCACCCGTCCTCGCAGCATCGACGCGAGTGCGCGTACATCGTCAGGCCGCACATGACGCAGGTCCGGCCGTGGATGCACGGTGATGCCACCACAGCCGGATTCGATGCAGGTCTGCGCTGCTTGGCAGATATCGGGCTCATCGCCGCCACGGGAATTGCGTAGCACGGCGATCTTGTTGAGGTTGACGCTGAGCACAGTCATGGTGGGAGATTCGGATGGCGTACGGCTCGGCCGTCCACAGTGCCGCGTTCAGTCAGTGGCGGCAAGTGTCCATGTGCGGATATGTCGTGGCGCGCCACGCCAGGCGAGCGTCGCGACAAATTCGCCATCGGCGGGGAGTCGCTGCAGTTGCCATTGCGAGGCATCGTCCTCGTCAAGCCAAAGCAGGCCAAGCGGCGCCGGCGGCGTCGTAAAGCGCAGCCGATCCAGGCCGAAGGCGATGCCCCGGCCAAGCGCCTTCAGCACGGCTTCTTTCGCCGTCCACAGTTCCAGGAAGGCGCTCGTCAGTTGATCGGCATCCAGCATGGCCAACGCTGCGGCTTCCTCGGCGCAGAAAAAGCGCTCCGCAATTTCCAGTGCGCGCGAGCGCGGGCGCCATCGTTCGAGATCGATCCCCGGCGCCACGCCGCGGGCAATGGCCAGCAACGCCTGGTCGCCGCTGTGCGACCAATTGAAAGCGAGTGATTCATAAGGTGCCGCCAACGCGGGCCGACCGTGTTCACCATCGACCAGCATCAGGGCTTCCGGCCGCTCGCCAAGATACGCAGCAAGCAGCGCGCGCAACGGCGCCCGTCCGAGTTCACGCCGATAGCCGAGCCGCCACACGTGAATTTCACCATCGAGCAGGTGCTGAGCAATCTCTGTTGCGGTCTGGCCGTCCGTTGTCTGCATGAGTGCATGCTGCCGGACTGGTGGCTCCGCGCACAAGCGTCATGAAGGGACCGGCGACAACCCGGAGTTGACTTCGACATCGATTCCGCCCGCTGCAATCACGATAGCGGACCGCCTTGGAAGTCGCATTGCAACGCTGCTCTTCAGAATCAGGCGAGTGCGCAGAGACGCGCCTTATGGATCAGCACATCCCCGCAGCACGATCGATCACGAGCCGCTCGCAAGACGAGAGTCGCCTTCGCCATCGAGCATGCTGCACTATTTGACCAACCGCTCATCCACAAGGTTCTTCACCACACCCGGGTCAGCCAGCGTGGAGATATCGCCGAGCTGATCGGGCAGGTTTTCGCCGATCTTGCGCAGGATGCGACGCATGATCTTGCCCGAGCGGGTCTTGGGCAGACCCGGCGCCCACTGCAAATAATCCGGCGTGGCAATCGGGCCGATTTCCTTGCGCACCCAGGCGATCAGCTCCTTGCGCAGTTCGTCGCTACCGTTCTCGCCGGCGACCAGGGTGACATAGGCGTAAATGCCTTGGCCCTTGATGTCGTGCGGACAACCGACCACGGCGGCTTCGGCCACCTTTGGATGCGACACCAGTGCGCTTTCCACTTCGGCCGTACCCAGCCGGTGACCGCTGACGTTGATCACGTCGTCGACGCGACCGGTGATCCAGTAATAGCCGTCCTCGTCGCGCCGAGCACCGTCGCCGGTGAAGTAGTTGCCCGGGTAGGCGCTGAAATAGGTCTCGATGAAGCGCTGGTGATCACCGTATACCGTACGCATCTGGCCCGGCCAGGAATCCGTGATCAGCAGATTGCCCTCGGCGGCGCCTTCCAGTACTTCGCCGTTCGCGTCGACGATGGCGGGCTTGATGCCGAAGAACGGCAGCGTCGCCGAACCAGGCTTGGCGTCGATCGCCCCGGCCAGCGGGGTGATCAGGATGCCGCCAGTCTCGGTCTGCCACCAGGTGTCGACAATCGGGCAGCGCCCGTCGCCGATCACGCGGTAATACCACTCCCACGCTTCCGGATTGATCGGTTCACCGACCGAGCCCAGCAGGCGCAGCGAAGCGCGCGAGGTCTTCTTCACCGGTGCCTCGCCCTCGCGCATCAGCGCGCGGATCGCAGTCGGTGCGGTGTAGAACAGCGAGACCTGATGCTTATCGATCACCTGCCAGAAGCGGCTGAAATCGGGATAGTTCGGCACGCCGTCGAACATCACTGTGGTGGCGCCATTGGCCAGTGGACCGTAGACCACATAGCTGTGGCCGGTGACCCAGCCGACGTCGGCAGTACACCAGTAGACATCGTCCTCGCGCAGGTCGAACACCAGCTCGTGCGTATAGCTGGCATACACCAGGTAGCCGCCCGAGGTATGCAAGACGCCTTTCGGTTTGCCGGTGGAGCCGGAGGTATAAAGGATGAACAGTGGAT
>JBAPPP010000256.1:0-8038 GCA_049280175.1 Rhodanobacter sp. | reverse complement strand
GTCATCAGGAACATCACCGCCGCCTCGCCGATGTTGATGCCGCGGCGGTGACGGGAGAACGGTTCGCAACGCGCATCGTCCATCGCCTCAAGCGCATGAAAACCGTGGATCGGCAAGCGGGCCAGCGTATCCACGCCGCCGCACAGCACGGCGTCGCAGACACCAAGCTGCAGCAGGCGCCTGGCGCTCATCAAGGCGCGGGCGCTGGAGGTGCATGCGGTGGAAATGGCGTAACAGGGGCCGGCGAGATCCAGCCATTCGGCGAGGAATTCGGCCGGCGCGCCCAGCTCCTGGTGCGCGTAGCGGTAGTCCGCTGGCCACACGCCTTCGCGCTGGTAGTGCCCGATGCCATGCGTGGCTTCCTCGATGCCGGTGGTGCTGGTGCCCAGCACCACGCCGATGCGCTCGCGGCCGTAGCGGCCGATGGCCGTCTGGATGTCTGTTTCGATTTCCTGTGCGGCAGCCAGCAGCAGGCGGTTATTGCGGTTGTCACGCGTTGCAGCCAGTGCGGGCGGAGTCGGCGGCAGCGGCGTGTGGACGCTGCCCAGCGGCAGCGTGCGGCCGGGTGCCCAGCCGGATTCGGGACGCAGGCCGCCATCGTCACCGGCGAACAACGCCTCCGCGACGGCATGCTTGCCGGCACCGAGCGCGCAGATCACGCCGAGCGCGTTGAGATGGACACTTATGAAATCCGCACTCATGCGCTGTCGAGCGGCTTGCGTGCAACCACGTTGACCAGCGTTTCTTCGCGCTGGCCGGGCGGTGGTGGCTGGCGCAGGCCCCAGCGTTCGAGCAAGCCGAAGTCGCTTGAACGACTCCACCACAGGTACGGCAGCGATACGTTGTGCGATTCGAACACGAAGCCGCGCGAACGCAACATCTGCAGATAGCCGTCCGCACTCTTCTGCACGTGCATCGGGTGGCGGAAGAACCAGCGGATCACCCAGCTGTCGATGTACGCCTTGGTCGATTCGGCAAACAGCAGTAGGCCGCCGGGTTTCAGCACGCGCCAGAACTCGTCCAGCGCGGCTTCCTGTTCCACCAGGTGATGGAAAGTCTGGTGACAAAACACGATGTCCACGCTGGCATCGGGCAACCTGATCTGCGCGCAATCGCCGGCGATCAGCTCCGCTGCGATGTCCTCGCGCACCGCTTCGGCACGCGACAGCTCCAGGCTGTGCGGGTCGGCGTCCAGACCGATCAACCGGTCCGGTCGCAACGCCTCGCGCAGCAGGCGAAACGATTTGCCCTGGCCACAGCCCACATCGAGCAGCACGCCGCCTTGCGGTGCAGGTTCACCCGCCAATCGCTTGAGATCGTTGATCGCCACGCGCAGTACATGATGCTGCCAGGTGTGGCTGCGCAGGAAATGGAAACCGATCCGGGTTTCCTCGACGTAGGTAGGGCTGGCGTAGTTCATGCGGTACCGGTCAGTTGGATGTTACTGGGCGATGGAATGAGAGCGTTCTCATTCAGATGCTGCTCCACGGCGTTGACGAAGACCGCTGGCGAGACCATCTGCATGGCACCGTCGGCGATGCTCACCGCCACTTGCACGGTGCTGGCGCGGGTCATCCGTTCGCCACTCTCCGCGTCGCTGACCAGGTAATGGACCTTCAGCCGATTCTTCCATTCCGCCAGATCCGCACGCACCAGCAGGCGCTGGCCGAAACGGGCGGAGCGCACGTAGCGCAGCTGCAGGTCGATCACCGGCCACACATAGCCTGCCGTCTTCATCTGCGCGTAGTTGTGCCCGACGCGGTCAAGCAGCGCGCAGCGGGCGATCTCCAGGTATTTCACGTAGTGACCGTGCCAGACCACGTCCATCGAATCGATGTCGAAGAACGGCACAAGCACTTCGGTTTCAACGTGCAGCACGCCGCGGGTGCGCATCGGTTTCTCCAGAGGTTGGGTGGGCTGGCGACGGTGAAGTCGGCGGTGGCCAATAGGGATAGAAGTTGAACCATTGCTGCGGTGCCAGCAGACATAGATGCGCGAGTCGTTCGGCGTAGCGTTGCGCCCAGCGCGCGATCGTGGCTTCACGCTGGCCACGCTCCCAGGCGGGCGCCTCGATGAATGGTTCGAGCCGGATCTGGTAGCGACCGTCGATCTTCAGGCAGCACAGCAGATTCACCGGGCAGCGCAGCAGGCCCGCCAGCAGCCATGGCCCTTGCGGAAACGCGGCAGGGTGGCCCAGAAAATCCACCATCACACGGCGGCCGTCATGCAGTGGCACGCGGTCACCGGCGATCGCTAACCACTCGCCGCGATCCAGCCGTTGTGACAGATCCAGCATCAACGCCGCATCCATTTCGCTGACCTGCAGCAGGCGCAGGCTGCGGTCGCCGGCTTCGCCCTGCAGCCGATGGAAATGTGCGACATGGTGGGTGTGCACCAACACGTTCAACGGTACCTGCTCACCCAGTTCGGCCAACGCACGGCAGACATCCAGATTGCCCAGGTGAGTACCGACCAGGATCTGTCCACGGCCACCATGCTGGCTGAGCAGCAGTTGTTTGCGCACGCCAGACGGATCGTGCAACTGCACCTGTTCCAGTCGTAGCTTGCCACCCCAGACATCGAGCCGGTCCAGCAGGCTGTCCGCGAAAGCCATGAACTGGCCGAAGACTGTACGCAGGCGTGGCCGAAGTTCGGGTCGGCCGCTCCAGCGGGACAGATAGTCCTGATACTGCCGTACGTTGCGCCGCGCCTGTCGGCCGAACACAAAGAAGTAGAGCACGATCAAATACAGCACCGGTGTCAGCGGGCGGCGCCCAAGATAGCGCACGGCGAGCGCGGTGAGCTTCATCAGCGCGAAGCTGCCGCGCTCCTTCTGCGTGGCCCAGTGCTGGGTGCGGCTGCCGGCGTCAGCCATGGACCTGCTCCACACATAGACGGCCAGATGAAGCATGCGCTCCGGCCAGGTGGTAGGCGAAATGCAGCTTGCCGCGTGCGGCGTCCAGGCGCAGGGTGAGTTCGACTTCGTCGCAAGGACGCAACAGCTGCTGGAACTTCAGCGATTCCATCTCGCGGCAGTGCATCGACGTCCCCAGTCGAGGCGCGGCCAGCGCCAGTGCCCAGCCGACCTGGAGCACGCCCGGCAGTACCGGGGCCTGCGGGAAGTGGCCATCGAAATGGATCAGTTCCGGTGGCAGTTGCAGCACGAGTGTCCAGATGCCGTCCTGCTCGCGCTCAGTCAGCGGCGCCACGCGGTCGGGACGCGGCGATTGCAACAGCACATCAAGTGCGTGCGGTGATAGATCGTCGGGTGCCGTGCCAAGCACTCGCCAGTGCTGCGGCGAAGTTTCGGTGCCTACGGCGACTTTGGACTGCAACTGATCCAGCAGTGCCTGTCGTCCGTGCTGGCGCAGCGCGGTGATGCCATCGGCATTGAGCACCAGCAGTACACCGGCGACCGTGTTGCCTGCATGCGCACTGGCCAGCCACGGATGGCCGGCCAGACGTGTCATCGGCGCATGCGGCTCGTTGCTCACGCGTATATCCTGCGCATGCGTTTGCGCAACAGCCATTCGCCGGCGAACAGTGTGCCCATGATGAAATAGGCGATCAGACCGTTGTACAACGTCCACCACGATATCGGTGCCCACAGCGTCAGCATCGCTGACACGCTTCCGTTGAATATGAAGAAGCCCACCCAGACCCAGGTCACCTTGCGCGTGTAGATCACGGCGCTGGCTGGGAAGTCCGGTTCGCGCATGCGTGCGATCCGCTCGATGAACGATGGGCCGTAAATCAGGCTCAGTCCGAATGCGATCAGTAGCAAGGCGCTGATCAGTGTCGGGTACCAACGCAGCAAGCTGGCTTCGCCGCTCAGCGCCAGCAACGCGCAATAAGCCAATGCGGCGCCGACCATCCAGCGGCCGCCGGGCTCGCGCAGCAGCTTGGGCGCACGGATCAGCCAGATCGCACCAAGCACCAGCGCGAACATCGGTGGCGATACCTTTTCCATGCCGAAGTACACGACAAAGGGGTACAGCAGGCCGGCCAGCGGCAGCAGGATATTCGTCAGCTGGCGCATGCGGTTCGTTGTGCGTCTACGTAGGCGGCCAGACTGGCGATCGTGGCGAAGTGCTGACTCGCATGCTTCGCGTTCGACTCGATGCGGATTGCGTAGCGCTTTTGCAGAGCCAGTGCCAGTTCCAGTGCATCCACCGAATCCAGCCCCAGACCTTCGCCGAACAACGGCTGCTCGATCGGAATGTCGGCCGCTGCCAGATCTTCCAGATTCAGCGTGTCGATGATCAGCTGAGCGATTTCTTGCTCGAGTGCCGCTTGCTCCAGCGGGATCTGTTCCAATGTATTCACGATGCGACGAGCTCCCTGAGGAAAAGTTGGTGCAGATGTTCGTTGAGACGACGCGATGCAATCGGCATCGGTGCATCGGCGTTGAACGGCGCGGGGTCGATATCGGCGCCCACGCGCAGGCACACCTCGAAGCGTCGCTCGGGAATGCGGTACCACGGCTCGGCCTTGGTCAGCGTGGATGGCTTTACCGTGATGAACACCGGCGTGATGACGCGCGCGCCGCGCAACGCGATGGCCGCCGCGCCGCGATGGAATAACGGCGCCTGTCCCGGCGTGGTGCGCGTACCTTCGGGAAACATGACCAGGCACTGTCCCTCGCGCAGCACGTCGGCCGCGCTTTCCAGCATCTCCGGGCTGCCGTTGTTGCTGATGTATTGCGCTGCACGCAGCGGCCCGCTGGTGCACGGGTTGCGCCACAGCTTTGCCTTGACCACGCAGTTCGCGTCGCGGATCTGCGCGATCAGAAACACCACGTCGATCAGCGAAGGATGGTTGGCAACGACGATCTGTCCCGGCTGGCCCAATCGCTCCACACCCTCGACGCGAAAGTCGAGCACGCGCGTGCGGTGCATGAACATCACATGCAACCGCAGCGCGTGGCTGATCGCCGCGCGGGCACGCCGGCGTCGGGTTAGCGGGTCGCCTGGAATGCAAGCCAGCAGCGGGAAGATCAGCACGCGCAGCAACAGGCCACCCAGGCCAAACATCACGAAGCTGGCGCCGGTGGCGAGCAGCCGCCACAGCCAGGCGTCGGTGCGGCGACTCAGCGGGTACGCTGCCAGTTCCATCGGCGTGTCTTCCATACGTGCTCCAATGAGGGTTCCTGCGTGTGCAGCGCGCGCAGAAAATTCAGTGCATGCGGCCAAGTGCCGGGAGTGCCGTCACCGCCGTGTCGCCCCAGTTCCAGCCGCCAGCATGCTTCTGCCGGCGACTCCGTGGCTGGATCGACCCGCCCCAACCGCAATGCCAGAGCATACGAGAACGGCACATCATCGATCCAGCTCGCGTAGGCCGGCGCTGGCTGTTCCTCGGCGATCACCACCAGTACGGCTGGCGCGCCTTCGGCCAGCAGCATCGCGCCTTCCAGCATCGCGTGTTCAAACGTGTCGGCTTCGCCTGCGATCGCCACCGACTCACTGCGCTGGCCGCGCAGGATCGACCATTGCCCGGCAATCGCGTTGTGCACCGACAGGCCGAACTTGGTCGGCGACAGCGGCTGCTCCTGCGCCACGTCGGCGAGCAGCGCAAACGTGCACGGTGTCTCGCCGTGGCGCGACGCGAACACGAACGGCAACTGCTCGTCATCGCCGCATAAAGGCCATGCGACTTCCATCGTGATCCGCGCCAGCCGGCTGAGCCGACGGCGCTGCATCGCGGGCAGGAACGCGCACGACGGCTGCTCCAGGTTGTCAGGCACGAAGTGCGGCGCCTGCGCCCACGTCTGCCACGCTTGCGTGCTGTCGAGGCCCGGTGCCCAGGCGCGCCATTGCTCAATGCGAAAGGCCGTCATATGCCGTCCTGCGCATGGCGGCGAAACAACAGCGATGCGCAACTGCCACCGAAGCCGAAGCTGTTCGACAACACGCTGTCGATGCGCTGCGCGCGGTTCGTCGTCAGCAACGGCGCGTCGGCGAATGCCGGATCGGGCGTGCCGATGGGCGTGCCCGCGGCAAGGAAGTCGTGTTCCATCATCAGCAGCCCGGCAATCGCATCCAGTGCACCAGCTGCACCCGGCGCGTGTCCGCTCTGACCCTTGATCGAGGACAGTGGCGGCACCGGCATTTCGTATTCGGCGTACACCGTGGTTATCGCCTGCCACTCCGCAAGATCACCTTGCGGCGTGGAGCAGGCGTGGGTGTTGATGTAGTCGGGCAGGGTGCCATCGGCCTGTTTCAGCGCCTGCCGCATGGCGCGGGCGATGCCGTCAGCGCCCGGGCCGACCATGCTGGTGCCGTCGGTGCAGGCGCCGTAGCCCACCAGTTCGGCAAGGATGCGCGCGCCCCGTGCCGTGGCGTGCTCCAGCGATTCCAGCACCAGCACACCGGCGCCGGCGGCCAGCACGAAGCCGTTGCGGTCAAGATCGTAGGGGCGTGAGGCGAGTTGCGGCTGCGGGTTGCTCGACAGCGCGCCCATCGCGTCGAACAACATCGCCGAGCTGTCGTGCAGTTCGTCGGCGCCGCCAGTAAGCACGATCTGCTGCTTGCCCAGCTGGATCAATTCCATCGCGTGACCGATCGCATGCGTCGCACTGGTGCAGGCCGAACTCACCGTATAGCTCACCCCACCGATATCGAACGCATGCGCCAAGCTGGCCGACAAGCTGCTGCCCATGGCACGCGGCACGATGAAAGGTGAAAGCTTGCCGATACCCCTGGCGCGAAAACTATCCAATGCCTGCTCGTGTTCGCTCATCGCGGCACCACCGCCGAGCACGAGTCCGCAATCCTCCGCATGCAACGCGTCCGTCGATAGTCCGGCCTGTGCGATGGCCTCCTTCATGGCGTGCCATGCAAACAGGCCCGGGTTGGTCAGGAAACGGCGCAGCTTGCGCGGCGGTTCGGGCAGCGCCGCCAGGTCCACCGGTCCGCCCACGTGGCAGTGCATGCCGAGGCGGACGAAACCGTCCATCGTGCGCAAGCCACTGCGTCCGTTGCGCAGCGCATCGAGCATCGCCGCATTGTCGTTGCCGAGACAGGAGACCGAGCCCATCCCGGTCACCACCACCCGTGGCAGTCCGCGCGCGTCGTGCAGGTGCGATCGCATCAATCGATCGCCTTGAAAATCAGCGACGTGTTGATGCCGCCGAACGCGAAGTTGTTGCTCATCACGCAGTCGGTGTCGATGTGCCGGCCGCTGCCCACGATGTGATCGAGTTCGGCACACTCGGGGTCGGTATCGACCAGGTTGATGGTTGGCGCAAACCAGCGCTCGCGCATCATGCGGATCGCCCACCACGCCTCCAGCGCGCCGCAGGCGCCAAGCGTGTGACCGACATAACTCTTCATCGAGCTGATCGGCACACGCGAGCCGAGTACGGCCGCGGTGGCATGGCTTTCGGCGACGTCGCCACGATCGGTAGCCGTGCCATGCGCGCTGATATAGCCGATCGCCGAAGCCGGCAGCTTCGCGTCGGCCAGCGCCATTTGCATCGCCACGGCCATCGTCTCGCTGGTCGGCTGGGTGATATGGCTGCCGTCGGAATTGCAGCCGAAGCCGATCACCTCGGCGTGGATCGTGGCGCCGCGTGCTCTCGCGTGTTCGTATTCCTCCAGCACGAGCGTGCTGGCACCTTCGCCGACCACCAGACCATCACGGCCGCGATCGAACGGACGCGGTGTGAGTGACGGTTCGTCATTGCGCGTGCTGGTGGCGAACAGCGTGTCGAACACGGCGGCGCCGGGGCCGGACAATTCCTCCGCACCGCCGCACAGCATCAGCTTCAGCTTGCCTTGCTGGATCGCCTCGTAGCCGTAGCCGATCGCCTGACTGCCCGACGTGCACGCGCTCGAGGTGGGGATGATGCGACCCTTGAGGCCGAAGAACACGCCGATGTTCACCGCCGTCGTGTGCGCCATCATCTGGATGTAGCTGGTCGCGGTCACGCATTGCATCGACCCGGTGTCGAGCATGCGTCCGATCACGCGTACCGGTTCGATGCTGCCGCCGGACGAACCATAGGCCACGCCCATGCGGCCGTCGCGGATGCTCGCAT
>JBAPPP010000255.1:0-8536 GCA_049280175.1 Rhodanobacter sp. | reverse complement strand
GCTGACTGCAGCCATCAGGCCGCAGCAGGCAGAAACCGAAGAATTATCCCTGTGCCACCGTACCTTGGTCAAACCATCCCATGTCGAATCCCCTGCAAGGCGCGCAATTTGTGCTCGCCGCCCACCGCATCAGCCAGCTGCCCGCCGATCAAGGCGCCGAGGTCGCGTTCGCCGGCCGCTCCAATGCGGGCAAGTCCAGTGCGCTGAATGCGCTGACCGGCCACAAGGGGTTGGCACGCACCTCCAAGACCCCCGGCCGCACCCAGCAAATGGTCGCTTTCAGCCTGCCGCCACCAGCCCAGGTCGACGGCCAGCCGCCGCTGGACGTGCGACTGATCGATCTGCCCGGCTACGGCTATGCGAAGGTGCCGCTGGAGATGCGCGAACACTGGAAGCTGGAAATCGACGCGTATCTGCATCAGCGGCGCAGCTTGCGCGGACTGATCCTGATCGTCGATATCCGACATCCGCTGAAGGAGTTCGACCGGCTGATGCTGGAGTTCTGTTTCGCTACCCAACTGCCCTGCCACCTGCTGCTGACCAAGGCCGACAAGCTCTCGCGCGGCCAGGCAACGCAGGCGCTGGCGACCCTGTTGAAGCAGTTTGCAGCGGAAGGGCTGCACGCCACCGCGCAGGTGTTTTCTTCTTCGGCCGGTACCGGCGTGGATGAAGCGCGACAGGCGGTGATGACCTTGCTGCGACAGCCACGGGAAGGTGCGCACCAAGGACGCGAGCGCTGAAGGAAGCATCGCGTAGGCGTATGAGGCATTGCCGGAACTGCCCCCTCTCCCCTTTGGGGAGAGGGTTGGGGTGAGGGGCGGGTGCTCGCGGGAAATTGCTGCCCTTGTGGGAGCGACTTCAGTCGCGATGTTCTGGATTTGCTGGTTTGCCTGTTTTAGAGCTCAGTAGATCGCGGCGGTACAACCATCCCGCGCAGGGCGCTGGCCCCTGCCTTCGCCGGGGTGACGAGGATCGAGCGGTCCCGCGAGCACTCGAACCCTCACCCCAGCCCTCTCCCAAAGGGAGCGGGGCGCAGCGCGCCCTTAATCTCGTCCCGCGCAAATCAACTGCCGCGCGCAGCTTCCATGAACACCGCGCACAGCGCCTGCATCCCCACGCGATCGTCCTCATCGAAGCGATCGACAAGCGGGCTATCGACATCCCACACGCCGAACAGCGTGCCATCGGCGTTGATCAGTGGCACCACGATTTCAGACTGTGAGGCGGCATCGCAGGCGATGTGCCCGTCGAACGCATTCACGTCGCGCACCAGCTGGGTTTCCCGCGTCTGCGCGGCAGTGCCGCAAACGCCGCGACCCAGTGCGATGCGGATGCATGCCGGCTTGCCCTGGAATGGACCGACGACCAATTCAGTGCCGTCGTACAGGTAGAAGCCGGCCCAGTTCAGGTCGGGCAGGCTGTGGTAGATCAGTGCGCCGAAATTCGCTGCGTTCGCGATCATGCTGTGTTCGCCGGTGAGCAGGCCGCGCGCTTGTTGTTGCAGGTCTTCGTAGTGCTCGCGTTTGCTGGCGTAAATGTCTGGCTTCAGTTCAAACATGGGTAGTTCCAAGCGCAAAGGTTCAATAGCAAAGGTTCTATTATGCGCCGGGTCATCCAGAGGCGCGGTCGTGAATCAAAGCGGATACGAAAAACGGATTGAGGTGGGTTGGTGCTTGTGCGGGTATGGCCTGAAATGAGTCGATCCGTGTTCATCGCCGGTACCGACACCGGTATCGGCAAGACCCACTCGGCATGCACGCTGCTGCACGCCTTGCGTGGCTCGGGGTACACCGCGTGCGGGATGAAGCCGGTGGCCAGTGGTTGCGTGGAAACGCCGAATGGATGGCGCAACGACGACGCGCTGGCATTGCAGGCGGCCAGCAGCGTGCCGCCGCCCTACGACCTGATCAATCCGATCGCGTTGCGTGACCCGCTGTCGCCGCATCTGGCGGCGGCGCATGCCGGCGTCGAGATTTCGCTGACGCCATTGCGCGCCGCATTCGATGTGTTATGCGGTGGCCATCAACGGGTGGTGGTCGAAGGCGTTGGCGGTTGGCTGGTGCCGCTGGCGCCGGGTCTGTTTGCGTCGGATATCGCCAAGCAATGGGAGCTGCCGGTGATCCTGGTGGTTGGTCTGCGGCTGGGCTGTCTCAACCATGCCCTGCTGAGCGCGCGGGCGATCGAGGCCGATGGTTGCCGGCTGCTTGGCTGGATCGGCAACGGCATCGATCCGGCGATGGCTGCGCTGGACGAAAACCTGGCAACCTTGCGCGAATTGCTGCCGGCGCCATGTCTGGGCGTGCTGCCGCATGGCCTGGCGCCGGCGCAGGCGGCGATTCGGCTGGAGGCTGCCGTGGCGGCCTTGGACTGAGCTTCACATCCGTCGTGCTTGGATAGGTCAGTACCTGCATAGACCCGTATCCCACCGCCGGAGACATCATGGCCCGCAACCATTACTACCTTTCCATCGCCGACCTGGCCCATGCCAGCGGGCCCGACCCCCGGTTTGCCTACGACGGTGCCGGCCCGAACGACTTTGCGACGGCGCTGCAGCAAGCGCTGCGCGATGACAGCCTGTTCGACCGCTGGCGTTTGGCGCAGCCGGACCCGGATGCCGTGGACACCAGTCTGGCTACCGTCGACCCGGCCGCCCAGGTAAACGCCAAGGTCGCCGACCTGCACACCGAGGTCGATTTGATCACCGACCTGCCGATGAGCGTGGTGCGCCACCGGTTGTTTCTGCTGATCGGGGGCGCGTGGAAATTGCGCGACATGCGGGCCGCTTGAAACCCGGGTAGGAGAATGCGGGGCTGTGCTGTCATCCAAGCATGACTTGTGGGCTAGGAGAAACCCCCTTTGAATGGGTAAAGTCGAGAGTTGCGACTTACCGCGTCCGGACCCGGACGCGCCACTTGGGAATGCCAGATGCCTCGTCTCCGCCTTATTGTGATTGCTACCACAATAGCTCTTGCCGCCTGCTCGCAGCAGCCGAATAGCGCCACCACCTCACCTGCGACGACCGCCACGGTGGCCGCCGCCAGCACGGCCGCACCGGCAGCAACCGCCATGACCAGCAATCCGTTCTTCAGCGCCAGCACGTTGCCGTACCAGGCGCCGCCATTCGACAAGATCCATGACGCTAATTATCAGCCGGCGATCGAAGAGGGCATGAAGCAGCAGCTGGCGGAGATCCAGAAGATCGCCGACAACCCGGATGCCCCCACGTTCGAGAACACCTACGTGGCATTGGAAAAATCCGGCGTCATGCTCTACCGCGTGATGCAGGTGTTTGGCGCGGTGACCGGCGCCAATACCAACGACGCGCTGCAGAAAGTGCAAGAGGATGAAGCGCCGAGGCTGGCGGCACATCAGGATGCGATCTATCTCAACGACAAGCTGTTCCAGCGCGTCCAGACGATCTACAACCAGCGCGACACGCTCAAGCTCGATCCGGAATCGGCGCGCCTGGTCGAGGTGGTCTACAAGAATTTCCTGCATGCCGGTGCGAAGTTGTCCGAGGCCGACAAGGCCAAGCTGAAAGATCTCAACAAGGAAGAATCCACGCTCAGCACGTCCTTCACCAACAAGCTGCTGGCGGCCACCAAGGGTGGCGCGCTGGTGATCGACGACAAGACCAAGCTGGCCGGTCTTACGGACGCCGAGCTTGCTGCCGCTGCGCAGGCGGCCAAGGATCGCAAGCTCGCCGATGGCAAATACGTGCTGACGCTGCAGAACACCACCCAGCAGCCGCTGCTGCAGGACCTGAGCGACCGTGATACCCGCCAGGCACTGTTCCAGGCTTCCTGGAACCGCGCCGAGAAAGGCGATGCGAACGACACCCGCAAGATCATCGAGCGCCTCGCGCAGATTCGTGCCGCCCAGGCCAAGCTGATCGGCTTCCCGAACTATGCAGCCTGGAAGCTGGACGACCAGATGGCCAAGACGCCGGAGACGGCGCTGAAGTTCATGCAGCATCTGGTGCCGGCAGCCACCGCCCGTGCGCAGACCGAGGCGAAGGACATCCAGTCGGTGATCGACCAGCAGCACGGCAATTTCAAGGTCCAGCCGTGGGATTGGGACTTCTACGCCGAGCAGGTACGCAAGGCCAAGTACGACCTGGACGAAAGCCAGATCAAGCCGTATTTCGAGCTGGACAACGTGCTGCAGAACGGTGTGTTCTATGCCGCCAACCAGCTGTACGGTCTGACCT
The DNA here is from genome assembly GCA_049280175.1 of Rhodanobacter sp. Classification (GTDB taxonomy): domain Bacteria; phylum Pseudomonadota; class Gammaproteobacteria; order Xanthomonadales; family Rhodanobacteraceae; genus Rhodanobacter. The sequence continues at coordinate 4,326 of JBAPPP010000255.1, read as the reverse complement.
TCAAGGAGCGCAAGGACATCCCGGTATATCAGCCGGATGTGCGCGTGTTCGAGGTGTTCGACAAGGACGGCAAATCGCTGGCGCTGTTCTATTGCGATTACTTCAAGCGCGACAACAAGGGCGGCGGCGCGTGGATGGACAACATGGTCACCCAGTCCAGGTTGCTCGGACTGAAGCCGGTGATCTACAACGTCACCAACTTCGCCAAGCCGGCAGACGGTCAGCCCGCGCTGCTGTCGATGGATGACGTGGTCACCATGTTCCACGAGTTCGGACACGGCCTGCACGGCATCTTTGCCGACGAGCAGTATCCGACCCTGTCCGGCACTGCGACCGCGCGTGATTTCGTCGAATTCCCGTCGCAGTTCAACGAGCACTGGGCGACCGATCCGCAGGTGTTCGCCCACTATGCGAAGAACTACAAGACCGGCGAGCCGATGCCACAGGCATTGGTCGACAAGCTGAAGAAGGCCGGCAAGTTCAACAGTGGCTACAACATGACCGAACTGGTCGCCGCGGCCCTGCTTGATATGGACTGGCACACGCTCGGTGCCGATGCACCGCTGCAGGATGCCGATGCGTTCGAGGCGGCAGCCCTGAAGAGTGACAAGATCGACCTCAGCTATGTGCCGCCACGCTACCGTTCCAGCTACTTCCAGCACATCTGGGGTAACGGCTACGCGGCGGGCTACTACGCCTACCTGTGGACGCAGATGCTTGCCGACGACGCGTTCCAGGGCTTTGTGGAGCACGGTGGCCTGACGCGCGAGAACGGCGATCACTTCCGCGCAATGATCCTGTCCCGCGGCAATACCGAGGAGCTGGCGAAGCTGTACAAGGACTGGCGCGGCCAGGATCCGAGCATCGAGCCGATGCTGGTCAACCGTGGCCTGAAGGACGCGCCGAAGACGGACGCTGCGAAGAAGTAAGCAGCGCATCCATCGGGGGCAATCGACCCGCCCCGTCGCCGATCAGGCCCGCCATGTGCGGGCCTGATCTTTTCCGGCATCCCGAGCGAAAGTCGGACGCATCGTGCGTGAAGATCGTTGCCCGCACGAACACTGGCAGCGTGGAATAATCGAGGCTCCCGGATCGGAGTGGCCGCGCGTGGACAGCCAACATTTTCTAGAGACCGCGGTGGTGTTCCTGCTGGCGACGGTGATCGCGGTGCCGTTGACCAAACGTTTCAGGCTGGGTTCGGTGCTGGGCTATCTGCTGGCTGGCATGGCGATCGGGCCCCAGCTGCTGGGACTGATCAGCGACACGGCGGGCGTCACGACGATTGCCGAGTTTGGCATCGTGCTGATGCTGTTCGTGATCGGCCTGGAGTTGTCGCCGCAACGTCTGTGGGTGATGCGCCGGTCGGTATTCGGTACCGGACTGGTGCAGGTGCTGAGCTGCAGCGTGGCCATTGCCGCGCTGGCGTATTACCTGTTCGGTCTCTCGGGCAGCGCAGCGGCGATCGTTGGCGGAAGTCTGGCGCTGTCGTCCACCGCGTTCGGCCTGCAGATTCTGGCTGAGCGCAAGGAGGCCGGCTCGGCCTACGGTCGGCAGGTGTTCTCGATCCTGCTGTTTCAGGATCTGGCGGCGATTCCGCTGATCGCCGCGGTGCCATTGCTGGCGTCCTCGTCGACCCCACACGGTCTTGACCTGATGGCCTTGTCGCGCACGATCGGAGTGATCCTGGCGGTGGTTGTCGGCGGCCGCTATTTGTTGCGACCGGTGTTTCGCTTCGTGGCGCGTACCGACTCGCTGGAAGTATCCACCGCCACGGCGCTGCTGGTCGTGATGGGTGTGGCGCTGGTGATGGAATTGGCAGGGGTGTCGGCGGGCCTGGGCGCGTTTCTCGCTGGCGTACTGCTGGCCGATTCGGAATACCGGCACGACATGGAATCCCATATCGAGCCCTTCAAGGGTTTGCTGCTCGGCCTGTTCTTCATCAGCGTCGGCATGTCGATGGATCTGTCGCTGTTGTTGCAGCGACCGGGGCTGGTGTTCGCTCTAGTGGGAGCTTTGCTGCTGCTGAAGAGTGTGCTGCTATGGCCGTTGGGGCGGCTGTTGGGCGGGCTCAATCGCTCCGACACGTTGCGCATGATGGTGTTGCTGGCATGCGGCGGCGAGTTTGCGTTCGTGCTGCTCAGGCAGGCCGCCGAGCAGAAGCTGATCAGCATCGACTTGCGCGACACGCTGGTACTGGTGATCACGCTGACGATGGCACTGACGCCGCTGTTGGTGGTGCTGGTGGCGAAATTCTTGAACGTGAAACCGAAGAAGCCGACGCGCGAGTTCGACACGATCGACACCGCCACGCCGCGGGTGATCATCGCCGGCTTCGGTCGGATGGGGCAGATCATCGGCCGTGTACTGCGGGCGCAGGGCATACCGTTCGTGGCGCTCGAGCATTCGGTCGAGCAGGTGGACTTCGCGCGCCGCTTCGGCACCGTCAACCTTTTTTTCGGCGACCCGACGCGGCCGGAACTATTGCGTGCCGCCCAGGCCGACAAGGCCGAGGTGTTCGTGCTGGCCACCGACGATCCCGAAGCGAGCCTGCGCACTGCACGACTGGTAAGGCGGCAGTATCCGCACCTGAAGATCGTCGCCCGTGCGCGCAACCGCCAGCACGTGTTCCGCTTGATGGACATGGGCGTGGAACAGCCGGTACGCGAGACGTTTCATTCCAGCCTCATGATGACCCGCAAGACGCTGGAAGCGCTGGGTCTGTCGCATGAAATGGCGGTGGATCGGGTGACCCGCTTCCGTCGCTACGACGAGAAACTGCTGATAAAGCAGTCGTTGGTGTATGACGATGAAGTCAAGCTGGTGCAGAGCACGCTGGATGCCATGGTCGATCTGCAGCACCTGTTCGAGGCCGACGCCGAGCCGGACGCGGAACGTGAGCGTTCGCTTGAACCCGATGTCCCGCTGAACGCTGAGGACTGAGGGTCGCGCGAAAGGCAAACGCGGGGGTGACCGGCGGTCATGATGCGGGAATGTTGGGCATCGCTGCGCTCACCCCAACCTACATAGCTACCGCGAGCCTCAAACCCGTAGGTTGGGGTGAGCGCAGCGATGCCCAACACGTTGGGTCGGGAAGGCGTGAATTGCGCCAGCACGCCGTACGATGTCAACCGGATGCCTTTCACGACGTTGCTTGAAGTCATGCCGATGATTCAGAGCCCCGCAGAGATCAGTCCTGTCGTGATCCGCCTTGGTCGTCTTGGCGACACGATCCTGCTGCAGCCGCTGCTGCATCAGTTGCACTTGCGCTATGGACGGCCGTGCCAGTTGCTGGCGCTGGGGGACTGGACACCGGCGCTCTATTCGGCCCAGCCCGAGGTGGCCGGATGCATACCCTTGCGCAGCCAGTACGGGTCATTGTGGACGCGCCCGCAACGTTGGCGCGCGACGCTTGCGTTGCGGCGCTTGCGGCAATCGCCGTTCTACATCTGCGAACCGGATCCGCGCGCACGTACCAAGGTGCGCCCGATGCTGGCGCTGGCCGGTGTGCCCGCCGCGCACTGCCGGTTCATCCAGGACCTGACGATGCTGAAGGACGAGCACTGGATCGACTGGTTGCTGCGTTTCGGCGACACGACGCCAGCCGCCTTCCGTGACACTCATCCGCCGCTGGCGCCGCCCTCATGCATCGCGCCACAGCTGCAGGTCAGTGCGGATGAGCGGGTCGACCGTGATGCCTGGTTGCGCGCGCGGGGCATGCTTGGACGTCCGTTGGTGCTGTTGCAGCCTGGCAATAAGCGCACCCTGCGCTGGAACGGTGTGCGTCAAGCCGATGATGACGACAAGTCCTGGCCGGCCGAGCGCTGGGCCGAACTGGCGCGCGCCATCAGCTACCGACTGCCACAGGCGCAAATCCTTTTTTGCGGGTCGCCCGCCGAGGTCGGTTACCTTGACACCGTGCTGGCGGCTTGCGATACCAAGTCGCTCAGGATCGACGCTGCCGCGCTGCCGATCGGCCGTCTGAAGGCACTGTTGGAAGTTGCGCACAGCATGGTGTCGGTAGATACCGGCCCGGCCCATCTGGCCGCAGCCGTGGGTTGCCCGCTGGTGGTGCTGTTTGGTTCCCGGCCGCCACTGATGTGGGCGCCACGCAGCGCAAGCGGAAGTGCTGTGGCAGTGGTCGGCGGATTGCCGGGTCAACGAGTCGACGACATCGAGACGGCGGAGGCGATGGCCGCCTGGCGCTCGCTGCCACAGCGCACATGCGCGGCAGCCCCTGCCGATCGACTCACTGCCGAGCCAGCCGATCAGTCGGCCGGCTGTGCGGGCTGACGCAAGGTTTGTCGCACGCTGGGGACTGATCCGACA
>JBAPPP010000254.1:0-3767 GCA_049280175.1 Rhodanobacter sp. | reverse complement strand
GCTGAATACCGCGCGGAATAACCCGCGCCAGTTCAGAAGTACGGCAACGACGGCTATCATCTTCTGATTAATCATCGCGACGGCACCATTAACCAGATCCCGTGGTTTTTGGGCGTCGCATTGAGCCCGCACTTATGAGCCCGAAGCTATGAGCCCGAAGCTATGAGCATTATCGCCTCGCAGATCGATCCCCGTTCGCCCGAATTCCAGGCCAGCAGCGCACAGCTGCGCAGCGTCGTCGATGACCTACATCGCGAACTGGCGCGCAGCGCTGAAGGTGGCGGCGCGAAGGCCCGCGAGAAGCACGCCGCCCGCGGCAAGTTGCTGCCGCGCGAACGCATCCGCGCCCTGCTCGACCCGGGCTCACCGTTTCTTGAGCTGTCGCCGCTGGCCGCCCACGGCATGTACGACAACGCGGCACCTGCGGCTGGCCTGATCACCGGCATCGGCCGGGTCCATGGCCTCGAAGTGGTGGTCGTGGCGAACGACGCCACCGTCAAGGGGGGAACCTATTTTCCGATCACGGTGAAGAAGCATCTACGCGCGCAGGAAGTGGCGCTGGAGAACCGTCTGCCCTGCGTCTATCTGGTCGACTCCGGCGGCGCGTTCCTGCCGTTGCAGGACGAGGTGTTTCCGGACAAGGAACACTTTGGCCGGATCTTCTACAACCAGGCGCGCATGTCGGCCCTGAATATCCCGCAGATCGCGGTGGTGATGGGCTCATGCACCGCCGGCGGCGCTTACGTACCGGCGATGAGCGACGAGACGATCATCGTGCGCGAACAGGGCACGATCTTCCTCGGCGGCCCGCCTCTGGTGAAGGCAGCCACCGGCGAAGTGGTGGATGCCGAAACGCTGGGCGGTGCGGACGTCCATACGTCCATCTCCGGTGTCGCCGATCACTTCGCCGAGAACGATGCGCATGCGTTGTCGATCGCACGCGACATCGTCGCCAGCCTCAATCGCAAGAAGGACATGCCGCTGGCGCTGCGCGAACCGGTCGAGCCACGCTACCCCGCCGAGGAACTGTACGGGGTGATCCCGCAGGACACGCGCCGTCCATTCGACATCCGCGAAGTGATCGCGCGCATCGTCGACGGCTCCGAGTTCCACGAGTTCAAGGCGCGCTACGGCAAGACCCTGGTGACCGGCTTCGCGCATATCCATGGCTATCCGGTGGGTATCGTCGCGAACAACGGCATCCTGTTCGCCGAGAGCGCCCTCAAGGGTGCGCATTTCATCGAGCTGTGCAACCAGCGCAACGTGCCGCTGGTATTCCTGCAGAACATCACCGGCTTCATGGTCGGCAAGAAATACGAACAGGCCGGTATTGCCAAGGATGGCGCCAAGATGGTCACCGCGGTGGCCTGTTCGCATGTGCCCAAGTTCACTGTGGTGATCGGCGGCAGCTTTGGCGCAGGCAATTACGCGATGTGCGGCCGCGCCTACGGCGGCCGCTTTCTGTGGATGTGGCCGAACGCGCGGATTTCCGTGATGGGCGGCGAACAGGCCGCGTCAGTGCTGGCTACGGTCAAGCGCGACGGTATCGAAGCGGCGGGCAAGACATGGAGTGCCGAAGAGGAGGAGGCGTTCAAGGCGCCACTGCGCGAGCAGTACGAGCGCCAGGGCCACCCGTACTATGCCAGTGCGCGGCTATGGGATGACGGCGTCATCGATCCGGTCGATACGCGCCGTGTCCTCGGGCTGGCCATCTCCGCCACGCTCAACGCACCGATCGAGCCGCAGCGCTACGGCGTGTTCCGCATGTAGGCAAGTGCGGCGGGTCGACCGCACCTGCCGTCTTTGCTTCAGTCTTGCAGCGGTTCGCCGCGCAGTCGCACGTCATTGGCGGGCATGTCGATCTTTTCGGCGCTGACTTCGCGTTGCGACTCGAAGAAGCGCTGTACCTGCTGGCACACGGCCATGGTGTTTTCGCGGGCAATCGCCGAGACCAGAAACCACGGCTGGGTCCAGCCGAGTTCAGCGACGATTTTTTCCGCTACGGCCGAACGCTCATCCTCCGGCAGCATGTCGGCCTTGTTCAGCACGAGCCAGCGTGGACGCTCCAGCAATTCCGGATTGAATTTCGCCAGCTCCTGCTCGATCGCCCGCACCTGCCCCGCCACATCGGTGTCATCGATTGGCGCTATATCGACCAGGTGCAGCAGCAGGCTGGTGCGTGCCACGTGGCGCAGAAACTGGATGCCCAAGCCTGCACCGTCCGCCGCACCCTCGATCAAGCCAGGGATGTCGGCGATCACGAAGCTCTGGTCGGTGCCGAGACTGACCACACCAAGATTCGGGTGCAGCGTGGTGAACGGGTAGTCCGCCACCCGCGGGGTGGCCGCTGAAACCGCGCGGATAAAGGTCGACTTGCCGGCATTCGGAAACCCGAGCAGACCGACGTCAGCCAGCAGGCGCAATTCCAGCTTCAGCTCGCGTGCCTCGCCCGGGGTACCCGGCGTGGACTTGCGTGGCGCCCGGTTGACCGAGGTCTTGAAATGGATATTGCCCAGGCCGCCCTTGCCGCCCTGCGCCACCAGCATGCGCTGGCCGTGGCTGGTGAGGTCGCCGATCATCTCGTCGGTGTCCACATTGGTGACCATGGTGCCCACCGGCACGCGAACGATCGTGTCTTCGCCGCCCTTGCCGTACATCTGGCTGCCCATGCCGTTTTCGCCACGCTGCGCCTTGAAAGCGCGCTGATGGCGGAAATCGACCAGGGTATTGAGCCCTTCATCGGCGACCAGCGAGATCGACCCGCCATAGCCGCCATCGCCACCGTCGGGGCCGCCGAACGGAATGAACTTCTCGCGGCGGAAGCTGATGCAGCCGTTGCCGCCATCACCGGCCTGGACCTTGATATTGGCTTCGTCGACGAATTTCATGGTCTGGGTCCCGCACTCTTTGAATATCAGTAGAAGGATAGCCGAGCGGCTTCCTCACAAACGAAAAACCCCGCCGAAGCGGGGCCTTCGCTGCCGCCATCGTGGAAAGCTTACGCCTGCACGACGTCGACGAAACGGCGATTCTTGTCGCCGCGAACTGCAAACTGGACGGTACCGTCGACCAACGCGAACAGCGTGTGGTCACGACCCAGGCCCACGCCGGTACCCGGATGGAACTGGGTGCCGCGCTGACGCACGATGATGTTGCCGGCCTCGATGGCCTGGCCACCGTAGATTTTTACGCCCAGGTATTTCGGGTTCGAATCGCGACCGTTGCGGCTGGAACCTACGCCTTTTTTATGTGCCATGACTCAATGCTCCAGTGCTCAGGCGTTGATGCCTGTGATCTCGATTTCGGTAAAATGCTGGCGGTGACCCTGCTGACGCTTGTAGTGCTTGCGGCGGCGGAATTTGATGATGCGGATCTTGTCCGCGCGGCCGTGCTTGCGTACGGTAGCGCTGACGGTGACTCCATCAACCAGCGGCGCGCCCACAATGACCGACTCACCGGCGCCATGCAGCAGCACCTGGTCGAAATTCACGGTGGACCCTTCTTCGGCGTTCAACAGCTCCACGCGCAGGACATCGCCCTGCTGAACGCGGTACTGCTTGCCGCCGGTCTTGATGACTGCGTAACTCATCGGAATGCCCTTCTGTCGTTATTCTCTTGGGTATCGCCATGACCCAACCGGGTCTGACGAACCGCGGATTATAACGACCTGCCTGCGCGCTGGTCAAATACTGACCACACTGAAAGCTGAACGGGGGTGGGCGGGCGCTAGCTGGCTCAATGCCTGCGCCATCGAAAGGCCCCGATCT